>JAITBE010000295.1 GCA_031283755.1 Spirochaetaceae bacterium | reverse complement strand
AGTATGTGGTTTGAAAAGAGGACGTGTCAAGGTATCATGGGCATCATGGCGTTTACTTTTTGACTTACCTGCTAAGTCCCGCTGGGGAGGGGCAATTCCCCGGTGGGGGCTAGACGATCGTGGCCGGTGGTTAAGCACGCTTTGGCGTGGCGTTTTTTGTATCACGTCGTGCGCCCCCGCCGGGGAATTGCCCCTCCCCAGCGGGCTTTAGCGGGTAAAAGGCAAGATGCCAGGCTGCTTTAAGGAGGGGGGGGGAAGAGGCTGGGGATTGGGGAGGCGTTACCCGGCGCGAGGGGGGCCGGGGGGCTACGGCGTTACGGAGCGGCAATTACCCGGCGAGGGGGGTTGGGTGATCGCAGCATTGGTCTACGCAGGCTTTGGCGTGGCGTGTGTATTATGGCGTGCGCGCCTGCCGGGGAATTGCCCTCCCCAGCGGGCGTTAGCGGGTAAGGGTCAAAGCGTCAGGCTGCTTTTAAGAGGGGGGGGATTGGGGAGGGCTGCCTGGCGAGGGGGGGACGGAAAAACGGGTCTGGCGCTGTAGTTTTCAGAGGCGCTGTAAAGTACTATAATTAAACTAGTTTCAAAACATGGTTGGTTCTGAAACCGGAGGCTTTTCTAAAACACGGTTTGTTTTGGAAAGCCCACTGGTACGGGAAAAGGGCGGTCCTTGACGGAACCGGTCGGGCGGGAGCGGCGATGGTTTTTAAAAAAGAGGATGCCTTGGGCAATTCCATCGGGAAAACCGTGGGGTTTTACAGCGCCGGGGAATCCCTTGTTTTTTTTATAATCACCCTGGTTTATTCCTTTCCCATCGCTTATTTTTGCCTGTTTTTGGGGGTCCAGGCCGCCTTTCACCTTATTATTGTGTGGTATCTCCTCAGCCACCGGGATTTTTTCTTTCTTACCGATACAAAAAAGCCCCTGGCCGTGGTCAATACGGCCAATAAAATTACCCTTTTCAGGATAACCGTGGTGCCTGTTTTGTTGTTCCTCATCCTGGGATCTTCCCGGTATCCGGTGCTTCCGGCGCTGATCCCCCTCCTGGTCCTGACGTTTCTGTCGGATCTGGCGGACGGGTTTATCTCCCGGAAAAACCATGAGCGGACTTTTATCGGCCAGATCCTGGATTCTTCCGGTGATTACCTGGTCGTGGGATTGGTTGCCGGTTTTTATTATATCCTTAAACTCCTGCCCAACTGGCTGTTTATCCTCATCCTGGGGCGGCTTATCTTTAACCCCCTGTGTATGTTGATCCTTTTTTGGATATTTAAAAAGCCGGAGCCCAATACCACTTTTTGGGGGAAAATCACCATCGCTTCCCTGATGATCCTTTTGGTTCTGGAACTCCTGCGGCTCGTTGTTCCCCTGATGGGGGCTGTTCTTTTTTATGTTGAAATCGCCGCCGCCGTGATCCTGGGGTTTTCTATGGTTGATAAGGGATACTATTTTATCAAAAACCTCACCAGGCCCCGGCGGCGCTAAGGGCCCGCCCCATAGGAGGGGCGGGAGGAAAGGGCCCCGGCGTCGAGGATCACCTCGGCGATTCCGCCGGGGGGCAGGGGGGCCAGGTTCAGGGTGGTATAAAACCGCCTGAGAAAAATACCGGCGTTTTTTTCCTCCGCCGGGGGGGGGAACCGGGCATAATACGCGCCCAGCAGGGAGGCTTCCCCCAGGGGGCCTGAAAAGATCAATTCGCCGTCCCGGCGGACCCCCCGGATGAGCCCCCGGCCCTGCCCGCCGATAAGGGGGAACCGGCGGTCAAAAAAAACATAGACCCCCTCCAACTCCAGGGAAGGTCCGGGGAATTCCCGGTAAATTACCCCGGGGGCGCGCCGCCGGGGATTGGGCCCTAATTCCAGGCTGAGGGAATAGGTTCCGTCCCCCCGGCTGCCCACCAGGGCCAGGGCTTTTCCTTCAGGACCGATCCGGGGGAACCGGAGGAAGGAATACCCCAGCCAGACAATGCAAAGCCCCAGGGGGATGGTGAGCAGGAAAGCGGCCCGGGGAAAACGGCAGGCGCCGAGGCAGATCAGGGCAATCACCGCCGAAGGGAGGAGCAGGGGGAGGATCAGCGCCGAAAACCGGGAAAAATCTCCGGGGACCGTTAAGACGGCCGCGGTAAACCCCACGACGGCTCCGGAAAAGATCCAGAGGCTGAGGGAGACCATCCGGCCCCGGCTCTTGAAGCTCAGGTCTTTCCGGAACCAGGAGAGGATACAACCCAAGCCGGCCCCGATCAAACCGGCGCTGAGGTAGAGAAGATCCCGGAAAAGGGCAAAGGTATCAGAGCCCATACAATACGGTATACTTGTCCTTGAGGTACCGCAAAAAGGGGTTTACCGAGAGTTTTTCCCCGGTAACCTGGGCGAGTAAGGCGGCGGGTTCCACGCGGCAGCCGGAGCGGTAAATTTTTTCCCGGAGCCATTGATATAGGATCTCAAATTTTCCCTCCCGGATAAGGGTTCCGGTTTCCGGGAGGTCCTGGCGGAGTTTTTCCCAAATTTGAAGGCCGTAGAGGTTCCCCAGGGCATAGCTGGGGAAGTAGCCGAAAGAGCCCATGGACCAATGGACATCCTGGAGGACCCCGGCGGTGTCCGAAGGGGGCGTTACCCCGATAAGGTCCTTCATAAGCCGGTTCCACGCGCCGGGCAGATCTTCCACCCGGAGGCTGCCGGCGAAAAGCTGTTTTTCCAGTTCAAACCGGAGGATGATGTGGAGGGCGTAACTCACCTCGTCGGCATCCACCCGGATAAGGGAGGGCCTGACCTGGTTAACCGCCCGGTAAAAGGCCTCCGGGGCGACCCCCAGCAACTGCTCCGGGAAACGGGCCTTTAGCCGGGGGAGCCACCATTCCCAGAAGGGCAGGCTCCGGCCTATCACATTTTCCCAGAGCCGGGACTGGGATTCGTGGACCGCCATGGACGCCCCTTCGGCAAGGCAGCTGCCCTGCAGTTCCGGGGAAAGGCCCAGCTCGTAAAAGGCGTGGCCTGATTCGTGGATGGTGGAAAAGACACTTGATAAAACATTGGCCGGGGCATACCGGGTGGTGATGCGGATATCGTTGAAGCCCAGGGAACTGGTAAAGGGATGGACGCTGATATCAAGCCGGCCCCGGCGGGTATCAAAACCCAGCCCTTCCATAAGTTCCCGGTTAAAGCGAACCTGTTCTTCGACCTTATATTCCCGGTCCAAAAAAGAAGTTTCCGGGGGGGCGGCCCGGGCGATTTTTTGCAATAAGGCGGAGAGCCCTTCCTTGAGGGGGGTAAAGAGGGCTTCGGTTTCCGCCGCGGTAAGGCCCGGTTCATACAGGTCCAGCAGGCCATCGTAGGCCCGGGGGCCCTCAAAACCCCAGCACCGGGCTTTTTTACGGGCAAAATCGATCATGGCCGTAAGGTGGGGCACAAAGGAGGCAAAATCATTGGCCTGCCGGGCTTCTACCCAGGCGGCCTGGGACAGGCCTTCCGCCCGGGCGGCGTCCCGGACCAGGTCTTCGGGCAGTTTAACCGCCCGGTCATAATTCCGGCGGAAGACCCGGCAAAAATCCCGTTCCAGACGGGGGAGTTTTTCGTCACCCCCGGGGGTTTGTTCATCCGCCCCCAGCTCGTCCAGGAGCCGGCCGGTTTGGGGATCCGTCAATTTCCGGTGCCAGATGCTCTGTACCAGGGCGATCTGCTCCGCCCGGTCCTCCACTGCCCCAGGGGGGAGCTGGGTTTCCTGGTCCCACTGGAGCAGGGCCGTGGTTTTTTCCAGATGCCGGCACTCCCGGTCTATAGAATGGAGCTGTTCCACTGCCGTGTTAGGATTCATGATTCCTCACCTCCGGGTAAAAAGACCGGGTTCTCTTATAGCTCATGGTATGCACGGTTTTTTTAAAAAATACAACCACAATCGTCCGAACAAACCATGGCGCGCCATCGTATGATCGGGGATGTGGTTGAAATCCAAGGCTCTCGGACACCCACGGCGCTCAAAACGCGGGGTTTTAAAACACCTGGGCCGCTTCCCGCGTCCAGGTTACCCCAGCTTCCGCCGGGTCTGAGGATTGCTCAGAAACCGGGTGAAGGGCTTCTATGTCTAAACGAACCGGGATGCCCAACGGGCCGTCCATGGCTCGCCTTTCTTTTTCTTCTTATCCGGCCCCTAAGCAATCCTCCGGCACGGCGGGACAATGAACCC
>JAITBE010000238.1 GCA_031283755.1 Spirochaetaceae bacterium | reverse complement strand
GAGGCCTTTTTTGATTCGGAACTTACCATAGAAATCATTCCTAAAGCGGTGCGGATCGTCGCGGTTAACAATTTGACCTATCGGAGGAGAATGGAATACCATGAAACAAGCCAACCCATCCCGTAAGATCAGTGACGTTTTATTTTACCGGCTGGCAAACGGTCTGGCGTTTTTTTCCATATTGCTCTTCGTGTTTTTCCGCGGCTTTGATCATGTAGCCCAGGGGGCCTACAAAAATTTAGTGGAGATGGCCGTCTTTGCCTCCTTCGCCGCCTTCTGTCTGTTCCTGATGATCTGTTTTATAAAAAATATCCGCTGGCTTGCCCTTCTTGCGCCCCTGGTGGTGTTCATCTCCTATACGGCGGGCTGCGTGATGATCGGAAGTTTCCGGCATTATTTTATTGTATATGTTGGTCTCTGTGTCCTTGCGGGGGTGTACTTTCAGCCCTGGAGTATGTTGAGATTTATTTGTATCACCAATCTCATTATTTTAGGCGTAGCCATTTCGGGAAGTTTCTTACGGGAAGATACGGGGATATCCCGGATCAGTACCCTCTTCATCGACTGGGTTATGGCCTTAAGCGTTTCCGTGTTTATTTATCTGATTGCCGGTTTCACCCGGAACAAAACCTACGCATCGGCTAAGGCGGAGGAGGCCTTTAATACCCTCATGGCTACTACCCCTAATCTTATTGCCCTGGTGGATGAACTAAACTGTATCACCTACATCAGTAAACCTCTGGCGGAATTTGCCCGTATTAAAAATTCCGCCATGCCCGTGGGGCGGCCCATCCTCGATCTTTTTGGAGATATGAATGTCAAGATGATGATCGCCGAAATCCTGAATACTGGAGGGGCCTATGAAGGTACCAGAGAGATCCTCCGGAACGGGATTCCCCGGTATTTTAAGATCATTTCCAATAAATTATCCGGGGATACTAATGGTACCTTTATCGATATCACCGATATTACCTCGGTGGTACAGGCAAAGTTGGAAGCGGAAGCGGCCAGCCGGTCCAAAAGCGCCTTTCTGGCCACTATGAGCCATGAGATTCGTACCCCCTTGAACGCGATCATCGGTCTTTCGGAAATTGAGACACAAAAGGATCTTCCCTCGGAGACCCATGAGGATCTGGAAAAAATATACAATTCCGGTTCCGGCCTTTTGGGGATCATCAACGATATCCTGGATATTTCAAAGATCGAGGCGGGCAGTTTTGAACTTATTCCGGTGTCATACGATAGCCCAAGCCTGATTAATGATACGGTACAGCTAAACATTGTCCGAATCGGTTCCAAGTCAATCAACTTTGAGCTGGATTTGGATGAAACCCTTCCTTCCCGGTTTTATGGGGATGAGTTGCGGGTAAAGCAGATATTAAGCAATATTCTCTCCAACGCCTTTAAATATACCCAAGAGGGCCGCGTGATCCTGCGGATCCGGTGGGAAAAACAGGAAGGTGACGCTGTCCTTTCTTTTATCGTAAAGGATACCGGCCGGGGTATAAAAAAAGAAGATATAGATAGGCTTTTTGTTGAATACAGCCAATTTGATACCAAGGCAAACCGTAAGATTGAGGGTACCGGCCTGGGGCTTTCCATCACCAAAAAACTTGTCCAGATGATGGGGGGAACCATCAGGGTAGAAAGCGAATACGGCAGGGGTAGTACCTTTATCGTCACCCTGCGGCAAAAGATCGATGATGAACAGCCTATTGGTGAGGAGGTAGTGGAAAGCCTCAGTTCCTTCCGGTTCAGGGATGACAAACGCAGCCGGGGAAAAAATCTTATCCGTTTTTATATGCCCTATGGCCGGGTCCTGGTAGTGGACGATGTGACCACCAATTTGGATGTGGCCCGGGGCCTTATGCTGCCCTACGGGCTCACCATAGATTGCGCCGGCAGCGGAAAAGAAGCTATTACGAAAATCCGGGAAGAAAAAATCCGTTACGATGCGATATTTATGGATCATATGATGCCCGAAATGGATGGTATAGAGGCAACCCGGATTATCCGTAATGAGATCAACACGGAGTACGCAAAAACCGTACCTATCATTGCCCTTACGGCCAACGCAATTGCGGGGAACGAGGAAATGTTTCTTTCCAACGGTTTTGATGCCTTTATTTCAAAGCCCATCGACATTATGCGCTTGGATACTATCCTCAACCAATGGGTACGAAATAAGCAGATAGAAGAGAGCCTGCGGCTGACGGAAGTGATGCAGGAAGAAGATGATTCTATCGAAGTCCTCGAAGTGGAGGATGATTTTGCCCCCACGGATTTTAACGGCTTTACGGTGGAGGGGCTGGACTTGGACGCGGGGATCGCCCGGTACGGAGAAAAAAGGATATACCTGGATATCCTTAAGTCCTACATGATCCATACCTCGGAGCTGCTGGAAAAACTCCGGGGTCTTTCCCGGGAAAAGCTCTCCGAGTATGCGGTAACGGTCCACGGCATAAAGGGGGCGAGTTACGGTATCGCCGCCACTGAGATCGGCCGGCAGGCGGAAAAACTGGAATACGCGGCCAAGGCCGGGGACTACGACACGGTAAGCGGAGAAAATGATGCTTTTATAGAAAGGACGGAAGCCCTGCTCACCAAACTTCGGGAATTATTGCAATCTGTTTCGGAGCGGGGCCCTGAAAAAAAGAAGACCGCCAGTCCGGATCCCGGCATCCTGAAAAAATTGTTGGATGCCAGCAAGCGGTTTAAATCCACGGCAATGGAGGAAGCTTTATCGGAAATCGAACAATGGGAATATGAATCCGATGGAGACCTGGTAACGTGGCTTCGGGAACAATTGGACAATCTGGAATATGATGCCATCCGGGAACGGCTGGAACTGGTGTTGTCAAAGCAGCCGTAATCCGAAGCCTCGGCGGATATGGTTGAAATTGCTTGTCTTGGATTCGCGCGGGTCCCCAAGAGAACTTTTATATATCCCGGGGGCGGTTGTCCTGGACTCGCTTGGCTTTACCTTCGGATATGGGGAGGCTGCCCGGTTCGTGGAGTTCCACCCGGGGGTTGATGGTGATGGATGCCTGGAGGGTTTTGCGGATCTTTTCCTTCAGGGCGTTAAGAGGCCGGGCATCATCCATAAAGATAGTTGGTCCCACCTCGGTTTTTACCGTGATCCGGTCCAGGACTCCTTCTTTTTCGATCACAATAAGGTAATTATTCCCTACTTCTTTGATGGACATGATCACTTCCTCAATTTGGCTGGGGAAGAGGTTTACCCCATTGATGATAAGCATGTCATCGGTACGGCCGGTGATGCGGTGGAGCCGCCTATGGGTTCTGCCGCAGGAACAAGGCTCGGTATAAAAGGCGCTGAGGTCCCGGGTACGGTACCGTAAAATAGGGGTGGCTTCCCGGCAGAGGATGGTGAGGACCAATTCCCCGGTTTCCCCATCCGGTACCGGTTCCAGGGTATCGGGGTTGACGATTTCGGCGATATAACCGTCCTCCCAAATATGGAGGCCGTTTTTATTTTGACACTCAAAAGCTACCCCGGGACCGTTCATCTCCGAAAGGCCATAGGAGTTGTATACATCGATGTGCAAGAGTTCCTCAATGCGGCGGCGGGTGTCCTCCGAGTAGGGTTCCGCCCCGGCAAAGGCCTTTTTCAGTTTGATACTTTCCCGGCTTATCCCTTCTTCCCGCATCTTGGCTTCCACATGGAGGAGAAAACTCGGGGTAGCGTGGACCACGGTGGTACCAAAATCCTGCATAAGCCGGAATTGACGGGTGGTATTTCCCGCTCCCGAGGGGATCACCAGCATTCCCACTTCTTCTCCCCCGGCATGGAACCCAAGACCCCCGGTAAAAAGGCCGTAGGTAATCATATTCTGGAACACATCGGTTTTATCACATCCCGTTCCGTAGATACACCGGGCCACAAAACCGGTCCATCGGCTTATATCTTCCTTGTTAAAATAAATCGTGGTAGGGGTACCGGTGGTGCCGCTTGAGGCATGGAGCCGGATCACCTCCTCCCGGGGGATACTTAGGAAACCGTAGGGAAAACCTTCCCGTAAATCGTTTTTGGTGGTAAAGGGGATCCGGTTAAGATCTTTAAGGCTTTTAATCTCATCTTCGCTTTTGATCCCCGCTGCGGTAAGCCGCTTTTTATAAAAGGGGGTCCTCAGGGCATAGGTGATCATGGTTTTAAACTGCTTAAGCTGCCAGGCTTCCAGATCCGGCCGGGGAAGGGTCTCCATCCTTGGATTCCAGTACTGATAGCTCATATCAAACCGCTCCCGGCAAAGAAGCGGCTTTTCGGCCCAGCCGGAACGCCAGCCGGTTTGCCTCCGCCGCCGCGGGGGCCTTAGCGGCGAATTGGGCGGAAATGGTACTTTCCAAGGTTTCCTCCGGAATAGGAAGGAAGGATGAAGCCGCCCCCACCATGACCATATTTACCGCCTTGACAAGCCCTGCCTCTTTGGCAAGGGCCGCCGCCTCGACGATCCGGTAAAGGGGAAAAGCTGCGATGGTTTTGAGTATATCCTGAACTTCAGGGTAATCGGGAATGTTGATAATAGGTTCCGCCGCGGTAACTAAAGCTCCGGCGGGAGCAAGCCAGGAGGCATACCGGAGGCTTTCCAATACCTCCATGGAAATAATAAGGTCCGCCCCTCCCTGGGGAACCAGGTCCGAAGGGATCGTCCCATCGGCAATCCTGAGGTGGGCCAAAACCGCCCCTCCCCGTTGGGCCATACCGTGAACCTCGGACTGTCTGACCGAAAGGCCCTCTAGAAGCGCCGCTTGGGCGATAATGGCGGCAATGGACAATACCCCCTGTCCGCCGACCCCCGCAAGGATGATGTCCTTTTTCATGAAGATATAATATCGTTTTTCCTCATTTTATACAAGTTCATCCACGGATAAGTCAAAAACATACCGAAAAGGACCTCCTCCGTGATGCGGAACTAAGGACAAGGGTACATTGAGGCAAGTTTTCTAGCCTTTTCGGAC
>JAITBE010000229.1 GCA_031283755.1 Spirochaetaceae bacterium | reverse complement strand
CCGCCGCGTACCGGGGGCCCTATATCACCTACCTTTCCTCAAGCAAATACGGCAAACCCGTAAAGTCCACCACCATCGTAATTTTTGGGGAAAAAAACAAACCCATCGGCCTTTTGTGCGTCAATCTCTATCTGGACAGCCCCCTGACGTCGTTGCTGCAGAATTTTTCCCTCGCCGCGCCAACGGAATATATCGCGGAGAATTTTATCAGCGATTCCAATGAGCTGATTACCCGGTCCCTGGAAAAAGTAAAGACCGAAGTGCTGGCCGACGACGCGGTGCCGGTCTCCCAAAAAAACAAGGAAATCGTAACCCTGCTTTATTATCAGGGAATTTTCAAACTGAAAGACGCCATTCAGACCGTTTCCCGGGACCTCGGTATTTCCAAAAATACGGTGTACCTCCATATCCGGGCGCTGGAGGAAAAGGGCGAAAAAAAATAAATTTTTTGTTGACTAAAATAAATTGCAGTATTACAATGAGATAAAATTTACTGTCGGCAGTAACATTTTGAGAAGGAGGAAATTGAGATGAGGAAAATTTTTGCGGTATGCGCGGTAGCCTGCGTCTTTTTGGCGCTGGGCTGTTCTCCGAAAAAGCAGGCGGACGGCGGCGGGGCGGCGGGGGCCAGAGGACCCCAGGACCTTAAAATTGTCCTGATTTTGCCGGGGCCCGTGAACGACCAAAGCTGGAACGCGATTAACTACGCGGGGCTTGAAAAATGTAACGCGACGCTGGGGACAAAAATGGAGTATGTTGAAAACGTCCAGGCGCCGGATTATGAATCCACTTTCAGGAACTACGCGGAACGGGGCTATGACCTTATCATGGCGGCGGGAACCCAGTTTGACGAGGCGGCCAACAAGGTGGCCGCAAGTTATCCCAATTCGGTTTTCTGCGTGGTGAACGGCATGGTCGCGCAGGGAAATAACGTGGCCCCCATCTTCCCCAGAGAATACGAGGCAAGTTATGTGGCGGCCTTAATCGCCGGGGAGGTGTCTCCCGGCGGGCAGTTTGCCACCATAGGCGGGTTCCCCAATAACGCGATGGAAAAACTGCTTGACGTGTACGAAAAAGTTTCCGTCCAGACCGCCAAAGACCGGGGAATAAGCGGTGCCAGGGCGGTCAGGGCATACGCCAATTCCTGGGATGATGTATCCCTGGGAAAACAGATGGCCGAAACCATGATAGGCAACGGGGCCGACACCCTTTTTGTTTACGCAAATCAGGTGGGCCTTGGGTCCATTCAGGCCGCCAGGGAAAAGGGCGTAAAGTTTATCGGCTTTTCCGGGGATCAAACCACCATAGCCCCCGAAACGGTAGTCGCTTCGGTGCTTTTCGATTTTGAAACATTTTACGTGTGGGCGGTTGAAGCGTTTATCAACGGTTCCCTCAAGGGAAACACCGTGCATGAAGCGGGGATAAAAGAAAATATTTTTGTCCCCGTGTACACACCGGCCGTTTCCCAGGAAATTCGGGATCGCGTGGCGGCGGGCGTCAAAAAAGCGGTTGAAGGCGGCGTAGACTTCAACTCCATGTTTGCCAATCCCTGACCGCGGCCTGACATGAGCGTGCCTTTTTTCGAACTTAAGCATATTACCAAATATTTTTCAAAGGTAATAGCAAACAGGGATGTCGATTTTTCGATAGAGCGGGGCGAAGTTGTGGCCCTGCTCGGCGAAAACGGCGCGGGAAAAAGTACGCTCATGAAAATCCTCTACGGCCTTTATCGGGCCGACGAGGGACAAATTCTGATGGACGGCCTCATCCGGAAAATACATTCCCCCAAAGACGCTATGGCTTTGGGCATATCAATGATCCAGCAGCATTTTTCCCTCGTGGCGGCCCATACGGTTATTGAAAATATTATTCTCGGCAGCGTACAGGGCAAAATAGATTACCGCGGACAGGAGGCCGGCATTAAGGCACTGGCGGCGAAGTACGGATTTGATCTTGACGTCAAGGCAAAGATCCGGGATTTGCCGGTGGGCGATCAGCAAAAGGTGGAAATTCTTAAAGCCCTCTATCTAAAAACCCGCCTCCTGATTATGGATGAACCCACGGCGGTATTAACCCCCCAGGAAACGGATAGTTTGATGGTTTTTGTGAAAGAATTCGTGAAAGAAGGAAACGCCGTTATTTTTATTACCCACAAATTAAAAGAAGTTATGGAAGTGGCGGACAGAATTGTGGTCATGCGGAACGGAAAAAAATGCGGGGATATAAAAAAATCCGAAACAAACGAAAAAGAGCTTGCCCGGCTTATGATAGGCAAGGATTTGGCCCCCGTTGACGAAAACGCGGCGCGCCGGCCCCCCCGGAAGCGGGAAGCTCTGGTTTTGAAAAATGTTACCCTGGGGGGAGGGGAGGCGCCCCTTTTTGACTCGGTGAGTTTTTCCGTTTTTGAAGGAGAGGTGCTGGGCATCGCCGGCGTAAGCGGCAACGGGCAGCAGGAACTCTGCGAGGTTATTTGCGGCGCCCGGACGCCCGGCAAGGGCAGCGTCGAGCTTATGGGCGAAGACATTACGGGGCTTTCCATCCATGACCGGATACAGCGGGGCATTGGATACGTGGTGTCAAACCGGCATAAAGAGGGGATGGTGCCGGAAATGACCATAGCCGAAAATATGCTCCTGAAAAAATCCTTTGACAAGCGCTGGCTGAAATACGGCCTTTTTGACCGGAAGCGGATAGACGATTACGCGCTTACGGCCATAAAAAATTATCAAATAAAAGCGCCGGGGCCCGAAGGATTGGCAAGGGGGCTTTCAGGCGGCAATCAGCAAAAAGTTGTTTTGGCCAGGGAAGTGGACTGCGGTGAAAAACTGATTGTTTTTGATCAGCCCACCCGGGGGCTTGATCTGGGCGCCATTGACAACATACACAAGATAATTTTGTCCCAGCGGGAAGCGGGGAAAAGTATCATTCTGGTTTCCACGGAACTGGGCGAAATTTTTACCCTCTCGGACCGTATCGCGGTAATTTACAAGGGCGCCATTCAGGGCATTTTCCAAAAGACGGAATTAACGGCGGAAAAAACCGGCCTCCTCATGGCGGGCTACACGACGGATAAGGCCGCGGTATGAACGCGAAATTCCGGGATCTGGTGCTGGTTAATATTCTGGCGGTGGCCGCCGGCCTCTTTGCCAGCGGAATTTTGCTTTTGTTTTTAAAAAAAAATCCCCTCCAGGCTTTTTCCGTTCTTTTTGCGTCCGTGGCGCGGGACCGGTATACCTTTGCGGATATATTTGTCAAAGCGACGCCGCTTATTTTTTCCGGCCTTGCTTTTTCTTTTACCTACAAGGCCAGTCTGTTCAATATCGGCGCCCAGGGCCAGTTTTATATCGGCGCCATTGCCGCCGTGTGGGTTTCCCTGCTTGTCGGCGGCGCCCTTCCGCCGGTTTTGTCCCTGCCCCTGGTTTTTATAGTTGTGGTTCTTTCCGGCGGGATCTGGGGGGCCTTTATCGGCTTTGTGAAAGCCCGTTTCAAATCAAATGAATTCCTGGTCAGCATGATGTCCACCTATGTGGCTCTGGCAATTATGAATTATCTGCTGCGGACGGTTCTTATGGAAACAAAAGGCGAATATCCGCAGACCGATTCTTTGGCCTCTTCTCTGTGGCTTCCCGTTTTTATTCCCGGGACGCGGCTTCACGCCGGATTTCTGATCGCTTTGGCCGCGGCGGCCGGTATATGGATCCTCCTTTATAAAACCGGATTCGGGTACCGGATTCGCGTGGTGGGTTCCAACGCCAACGCGGCGCGGCTTGCGGGCATTGAAATAAACCGCCTGTATGTGGCCGCGTTTTTTATCGCCGGCGCCCTGGCGGCCTGCGCCGGGTTTACCGAAGTGAACGGGGTTCAGCATATGCTGATCCAGGGCTTTAACCCGAATATCGGATCCGCGGGCATAGGCATTGCCATTTTGGCCAACGCCAATCCGATGGGCGTTGTTTTTGCGGCAATACTTTTTGGCGCCCTTTCCGTGGGGGGAACCATCATGGGGCAGCTCTCCGGCATACCCTCCAGCATCATTGATCTGATGCAGGGTTTTGTGATGGTTTTTGTGATCCTTTCATATTTTGTCCGGGCCCGGCTGGAAACGGCCCGGGAAAAACGCCGGATCAGGCAGGCGGAGGCGGCGGCTCTATGATAAATTTGTTGATCCAGACCATACGAATGGGTACGCCGCTCCTCTACGGTTCAATAGCCGAGGTTTACGCCGAACGATCCGGGGTTATGGTTACGGCCATCGAAGGCATATTTTTGATGGGCGCCTGGGCGGGATTCGCCGGGGCCTATCTTTCGGGGAACCTTTTTTTCGGCTGCGCCGCCGCGGTTTTTGCGGGGCTTCTTACATCGGCCGTATACGGCTGGATCTGCGTTTACCTGAAGCAGCATCAGGTTGTTACCGGCACGGCCATCAATATTCTTGCCGTCGGCATTTGTTCGTTTTTCCAGCGGGTGATATTCGGCGTTCCCCTGACGCCGCTTACGGTCCAGCCCCTTCCGGTACTGCCGGTGCCGGTCCTGTCGGCCATTCCGGTGCTTGGCGAGGTGTTGTTCCGGCAGAACATTTTAACCTACCTGCTGTATATCATTGTCCCCCTGTCCTGGTATGTGTTGTATAGAACCTCCCTGGGATTAACCATCCGTTCTGTCGGGGAAAATCCCGAAGCGGTTGACGTGGCGGGGATCAATGTAAACACCGTCCGGTTTTCCCTGGTTCTGGCCGCGGGGGTCATGGGCGGGCTGGCGGGCGCTTTTTATTCGATTGGATACCTGGGTATGTTTACCACCACCATGATAGGCGGCCGGGGCTGGATAGCCTTTGCCATTTGTTTCCTCGGCAACTGGAACCCCAGGGGGGCGCTTCTGGGAACCCTGGTGTTTGGCTTTGTCGAAGCGGTTTCGATTTATATGCGTTCTGTCAGCGGGATGGTGTTTCCCAATGAGCTTTTTATCGCCCTTCCCTATATTCTTACCATTGCGCTTACGATCATGCGTAAATCCTTTGACACGCCGGAACGGCTTGGTATTCCCTACTCAAAAGAAAACTAGCCCCCGGAAATTCAGGCGGCCCGGGGCCCCGGATCCGCAAAAAAACAAAAAAAACTCAAAAAACACTTGACTAAAATAAATTTCAGTTATAGAATGAAATAAATTACAACAAGCAAGGAGTCAAAAAAATGAAGGAAATTCAAACCACCGCGGCCCCCGCCGCCATCGGGCCCTATTCCCAGGGTTTTGTGTCGGGGAACCTGGTTTTTACCTCGGGTCAAATTCCCCTGCTCCCCGGAACGGGGGAAACGGCGGGAAAAACAATAGCGGAACAAACCGAACAGGTTATCAAAAATCTTCAGGCGGTGCTGGAAGCCGGGGGCTCGTCCCTGTCCAGGGTGGTAAAAACCACCTGTTTTCTGGCGGATATGAACGATTTTGCCGTTTTTAACGAGGTTTACGCGAAATATTTTACCGGCAAGCCCGCCCGTTCCACCGTAGCGGTCCGCCAGCTTCCCAAAAACGTGCTGGTGGAGATCGAAGCGGTGGCGGAAGCGGGTTGAACCGGCGGGGGGGTATCATGAACGAACCGATTAAATGGACGAAAAACACTATGCCGGAGACGGACTGTTCCAAAGCTCTCTCGCTTCTTACTTTAGAAGAGATGGAAAAGGCCCACCGGTTTCATCAGAGTTTCCCCCGGTATGAGGAAACCCCCCTGGCCGATTTGTCCCATCTGGCGGCGTACCTCGGGATCAAGGGGCTTTATGTAAAGGACGAATCTTTCCGCTTCGGCCTCAACGCCTTTAAGGTGCTGGGGGGCTCCTACGCCATTGCCAAATACATAGCCGGGCGGCTGGGAGAGGACATTGGCAAAATCAGCTATGAGACCCTGGTTTCCGACGAGACCAAAAAAAAGCTGGGGGACATCACCTTTTACACCGCCACCGACGGGAACCATGGCCGGGGGGTCGCCTGGGCGGCCAACAGGCTCCGTCAGAAATCGGTGGTCCTCATGCCCAAAGGTTCTTCCCAGGTCCGCCTGCAAAACATCCTGAACGAAGGGGCCGAGGCCAGCATCACGGATTTGAACTACGACGATGCCGTGCGGCTGGCCAACTCCCGGGCCGCCAAAGACCCCAATGGGGTAATGGTTCAGGATACCGCCTGGGAGGGCTACGAGGAGATCCCCGGCTGGATCATGCAGGGCTACGGCTCCATGTCCTGGGAGGCCTGGAACCAGCTCAAGGCGGCGGGGGTGGAACGGCCCACCCACATTTTTGTCCAGGCCGGGGTGGGTTCCCTGGCGGGATCGGTAACCGGTTTTTTCGCCAACCTCTTCCCCGAAAACAACCCCGTTACCACCGTGGTTGAAGCCTCCGCCGCGGACTGCCTGTACATTTCCGCCCTGGCGGGAAAACTGGTGTCCGTGGGGGGGAACCTCAGCACCATCATGGCGGGCCTGGCCTGCGGGGAAGGGAACACCATCTCCTGGGAGATTCTGAAAAACCGGGCCCGCTTTTTTGTGTCCGCCCCCGACTG
>JAITBE010000206.1 GCA_031283755.1 Spirochaetaceae bacterium | reverse complement strand
CAGGGCCACTGCATTTACTTTTCAGAGGCTGAAATTTGCCAAAACATTGAAGAATTTTTAACCACGAAGGCGCACAAAGGCGCAGAAGGAAGGAATAACGTGTTGCTTCATGCATCCTTCGTGTCCTTCGTGTCCTTCGTGGTTAGTTTTTCTTGGAAATTCCGGTGAATTCAAGGAAATTTTAACGATCAAAAAGTAAATGCTTTTGCCCTGGAACGAACCGGCAAAACCGCCGGCTTTGCGGAGTCTCCTTTGCGTATGGTGAATACGGAAATTCCGCTTTAATGCCCTATGCTTTTAACCGGTAAGAAACAAAGGCAATGGTTTTATTATCCGGGGACCAGGAGTTTACGTTGATGGTTCCCTGGCCGCCGAATAACTCCGCCACAACCTTAAAATCCCCCCCGGCGGCGGGCATAAGCCGCAGCTGGACATTTTTGTTGGGGGGATGTTTATCCGGTTCCACATCACCCTTTTTATAGCTTATGTAGACCACCCTCTCGCCATTGGGCGAAACATGGCCGAACCAGTTGTTGGCTTGGTCAAAGGTCATCTGGACGGGGTTGCTGCCGTCCGCCCCCATACGCCAAAGCTGCATGAGCCCCGAGCGGGTGGAGTTAAACCAGAGGTATTTGCCGTCCGGGGAATATTCGGGACCGTCGTCCAAACCCGGAACGTCGGTAAGCCGGGTTTCCCTGCCGCCGGTAACCGGAATGGTGTACACATCGTATTGGCCGTTCCGCTCGGCGCAATAGGCCAGGGTCTTGCCGTCCGGGGACCAGCCGTGGAGGTAACTGGGCGCCATGGGGGTGATCAGCACCGGATTGCCCCCGGTTAAGGGCAAACTATATATCCGTGACTCCCCATCCTCATAGGTATGGTGGCTCACCGCGATGGATTGACCGTCCGGGGAAAGGACGTGATCGTTATTACAATCCACCGCAAAGGCGGTGGGAATTTCACTTATATCGCCGGAACCCGGATCATACCGGTATAGCCGGCCGTTCCGGTTATAAATAAGGTACTTTCCGTCCCTGGTCCAGTTGGGAGCTTCGATCACATCCTCAAATTCCCGCAGGACCTTCCGTTCCCCGGTATCCACTTGCAAGGTTTCCAGAATACTGGTAGTACCCCGGTCCGGTCGTTCTATGGGCGTTTTCCGTGTATTCATTTTATCACTCCTTACTGAAGCAATCCCAAAACCCGGCTGGCTTGGGATTGACTATGGGAAAAGTGGTTAAAAGCCCGCTTTTCTCTCGATTCAAGTACCCCTGGGCGGTCCGAAAGGTAAAAACCTATTCGGGCCGCCGCCTTTTCCGCCCCTATCCGGCCGCCGCAAAGCCCGCGATCTCCTTAAGGAAATCGGGAATTTTTATCTGCTGGGGACAATGGGTCATGCACAGGCCGCAGCTGACACAGTTATGGGCCTTTTCCTGCTCCAAAAGCGAGCGGTAGTTATTGGTAAAGGCCCCTTTGTTTTTATCGATCTGATAAAGATTGTAATGGCTGAAAATCCGGGGGATGGCGACCCCCTGGGGACAATCGGTACAGTAACGGCAGCCGGTACAGGGGATAGTCCCGGAGGCTTTATAAGCGGTAACCGCTTCGTTTATTATCCGGTATTCCCCTTCGGAGAGGGGTTTAAAATCCGACAGGGTATGGATATTATCCTCAACCTGTTCCAGGGTACTCATCCCGCTTAATACGGTCATCACGTTGGGCAGGGACGCGGCAAACCGGATCGCCCAGGAACTGATACTCGCCTGAGGATCCGCCTTTTTGAGCAGCCCCGCCGCCTTGTCGCTCAGGGTTGCCAGGGCGCCCCCCCGCACCGGTTCCATGACAACCACGGGGATATGTTTTTCCGTAAGATATTCGTAGAGCCGCTTTGCGTCAAGCACCTCCCAGTCAAGGTAGTTAAGCTGGATCTGGGCAAAGTCCCAGGCATAGGAATTTACAATTTCTTCAAGGAGCTCGCCGTTGTCGTGAAAGGAAAAACCCAGCCGGCGAATCTTTCCCTCGTCCTTTTTCTTTTTTAAAAATTCATACATTTGATAATTCCGGCAGTTTTTTAAATGTTCCGCGTCCAAAGAATGGATCAGGTAAAAATCAAAATAATCCACCCGGCACTTTTTGAGCTGTTCGGAAAAGAGCTTTTCCATATCTTCCTGAGGGGATTTGAAAGTTTCCCACGTGGGCATTTTTGAGGCCAAAAAATAACTATCCCGGGGGTATTTTGACAGCGCCTCGCCCACAAAAACCTCGCTCATCTTTTCATGGTAGGGCCAGGCGGTATCAAAATAATTTACCCCCATTTCAAAGGCCCGATCTATCATTTTTTTTGCCAGGGGATAGTCAATTTTACTGTAATCGTTATCTATCAGGGGGAGGCGCATACACCCAAACCCCAGCAACGAAACATCCACTCCCAATGAATCAATGTGTCTTTTTACCATTATACCTCTCCTCTTATTTTATCTTGGATCCGGAATTTTAAAATTCCGGATTTTGAACACGGTTACAAAGCTAACCGAATTTTGAAACCGGCTCAACCGGCTTCAAATTCTTTTTTAAGGATCCCTTCCATAACCTCCACCGGCGCTTCCAGCCCGGTCCAAAGTTTAAAGTTCAGGGCGCCCTGGTTAACCAGCATCCCAAGGCCGTCAATGGTCAGCGCCCCCCGTTTTTTTGCCTCCCCAAGAAACAGAGAATTGGGATCGTTAAAGATAACATCGGTAACCACCATACCGGCTCTGAGGGAATCGTAGTTGATATCCGGTTTTTCATTGATATGGGGGAACAACCCGATGGAGGTGGCATTGGTCAAAATATCCGTGTCCGGGGATATGGAAAAAGCCTGATTCCAGGGGAAATAATCCGCCTTTACCCCGGTCCTGGTATTGATCAGCGCCGCCAATTCTTCTCCCCGCCGGATGTCCCGGTTGACTATGGTGATCCGGCCGGCCCCCGCCAGAGCGCTCTCTACGCTGATAGCCCGGGCCGCTCCTCCGGCGCCTAATACGGTAAGGTGTTTCCCCCGCACCGACACCCCGGCCTTGGTCAACGAGATAAGATACCCCTTGCCGTCGGTATTTTCCCCGGTGAGTTTCCCCTGATCGTTTATCACGGTGTTCACCGCCCCAATGATCTCCGCCGCCTTGGTCAGGGCGTCAAGGTACTTGAGGACCGCCACCTTATGGGGGATGGTCAGATTAATGCCCCGCATATTAAAGGCCCTGACCCCTTTCACCGCGTTTTCCAGGTTGTCCTGATCTACCTTAACGGTAAGATACCGGTAATTGAGACCCAGGGCGGCAAAGGCGGCTTCTTCCATGACCCCCGTCGGATTTTCATCCACCGGGCAGCCAAAGACCCCCACCAATTCGGCCCGGTAATTTTTTGCCATAGCAAACCTCCTCCCCATGGGCTTGTTCAAACCTGAAGTTTTAGGGCAGCCCCGCGTTTTACCCCTTGAGGAATTTCACGTTATCTTACCATATCACAGCGGAGGCCAAAAAGCCAGTCCCCGAACCAGGGCAAAAGCATTTACTTTTTGATCGTTAAAATTTCCTTGAATTCACCGGAGTTTCCAAGAAAAACTAACCACGAAGGACACAAAGGA
>JAITBE010000194.1 GCA_031283755.1 Spirochaetaceae bacterium | reverse complement strand
CTATTCATTGTATTGAAGCATTGGTACTCGCTCAGGGTGATCTTCGCCGCAATACCCCCGGCTTCCCGCCTTTCCAGGTCAACCGATCCGTGAACCGCTTCCACAAAACGTTTTACGATACAGAGGCCAATACCGGTGCCGGTACTCTTGCTGGTAAAAAAGGGGTCAAAAACCCGGTTCAGGCCGGCCGGGGGGATCCCTTTCCCCCGGTCAAAGATAGTGATGGTGAGGCTGCCGTTGTTCCGTACCACGGAAGCTCCCACCGCGTCTTCGGGCCCCCCGCTTTCCAGGGCGTTGCGGATAAGGTTTTCCAGCACCGACCGGGCCCGCTCAATATCCATAAAGATCAGGGCGTCCCGGGGGGCGTCTTCCCCCAGGATATTCCTGCCGCAGAGCCGTATTGAGGTCTCCGCGATCAAGTCGTATAGGTTTACGGCGGTTTGATGGCCCTTCGCGTCCCGGAGGTAATCGTTTACCCGGTAGGTCAGGGCGGACAGGCGGTCCACCTCCTCGTCGATGATGGCGATTTCGCCGGCGCCCTCCTGTGAAAACAGCTTTTTCAGGATCCCTGTCTGGAGCCGGATGGAGAGGAGGGGATTTTTGATTTCATGGGCCAGGGTACTGGCGGCGGTTCCCAAAACCACCAGGTTTTTTTGGGATTCTATCCGTTCCCGGTATTCCCCGTTGCGGAGGTACAGAGCCCGGATAGAGAGGACCAGGAAAAGAAGAACCAGCTCACAGAGGGGAAAGAGGATCTTGGTTATGGTTTCGGTACGCCAATAGGCGGGGTGCGCTATGTCAATGTAGAGGTACTTTCCGCCCATCAGGGTGTTCATAAACCAGAAATTCGACCGGCCCATCCCCCGGCGGCGGTTCCCCTCCTCCTGTACTGCCGGGGGCGGGGGCGGAGACGGGGAAGGAGGCATAGCGGAGGACGGCGCGGGAGGCCCGGAGGGCATGGGGCCCATCCGCTCGGTATGGAGGACGAATTTAACCCGGTGCCCCTGTTTATCGGGAATAGTAAAACGGCCGCTTCGGTTTTTTTCCCGGTCTCCCAGCAGGCTTTCATCGAAATTATGGGGGACTATACCCCAGGAATAGTCCGGGCGGAGATCATTGCCGTATATGGCGAAGCCGACGATCCGTTCCTTGAGTACCGGACTGGACTCAATGGCGGAACCGAAATCCTCGTACCCCCGGAGCCCGGCAAAAAGCATATTGAGGATCCGCTCATTATCATTGTCCCGGATAAGCCGGGCCCGGTCCCGCATCCCCTGGATGATAAACACCGTCAGGGCCGAAAATAAAACCCAACAGAGCAGGGCGGCGATAAGGGATGCGGTTCGGGTAGGAATCTTCATATACGGAATCCTGTTATCCTCACTATACCAAAAAAAGGGTCTTTTTAAAATATCAGATTTGAAAAAGGCACAAAATAACCGTCGAGGCGGTTTCAACCCGCCGTCCCTTTTATTCATACCGCAGGGCGTCGATGGGGTAAAGCCCCGCCGCCTTCCGGGCCGGGTAGTAGCCAAAGCCCACCCCCACCAGGGCGGCGAAAAAGGCCGCGGCCGCCACAATCAGGGGATTAACCACCGCGGGTACTCCCAGAGCCCCCAGGATCCGGCAGACCAGGAAGGCCAGGCCGATACCGATGACGCCCCCCAGGAGGCTCAGGATGATGGACTCCGCGAGGAACTGGAAGAGGATGTCCCGCTTCCGGGCCCCCACGGCCAGGCGGATCCCGATTTCCCGGGTCCGTTCGGTGACCGAGACCAGCATGATGTTCATGATCCCGATACCTCCCACGAGGAGGGACACCCCGGCAATGGCCGCAAGCAGGGTAGTGAGGCTCCGGGAGGTGGAGGAAGCCATGTCGATCATATCCGCCTGGTTCATAATTTCAAAATCCGCGGCAGCCCCTTCCCGTAGTTTGTGGGCCTCCCGGAGGATGAGTTCCGCTTCCTTCTGGGCTGCCTCCATGTACTCCTTGCTCACCACGCTCATGGCGATGGAATTGAGGTTCCGGCTGTTGGTCAGCCGGGTCAGGGCCGTATCCAGGGGGACCATGATCACGTCGTCCTGATCGTTCCCCCCGGCGCCGGCCCCTTTTTCCGCTAAAATGCCGATCACCGTAAAATAATTGACCCCGATCCGGATCTGCCGGCCCAGGGCCTCGGTATAGGTTTCGGGGGAAAGCCCCAGGAGGCTCTCCGCGGAGGTCTGCCCCAGGACCGCCACCCGGTTCCGGGCGGCCAGGTCCTCCTCACCAAAGAGACTCCCCTCCTCCACCGGCCAGTTCCGGGTGACAAGGTAGTCAGGTTCCACCCCCATAACCTGGATCGAGGCGCTCCCCCCGGCGCCGGAAACGGTAAAACTCCGCTGGGTAATCCCGGAAACCGCCAGGGCGTAACTCGCCTCGGCCTTGACCATTTCCGCATCGGTTTTGGTCAGGCGGTTGGGCCGGGGCAGGGAAGTATTGGCCTGGCCCGCCCGAAAAGACATCCGCCGGGGCATGATCTGTAGGAGGTTGGTCCCCATGGCGCTGATCCGGTTTTCGATCTCCCGCTGGGCCCCCTCCCCTATGGCGACCATGATGATCACCGAACATACCCCGATGATGATCCCCAGGGAGGTGAGGAGGCTCCGCAGGCGGTTCCGGAGGATGTTTCTGAAGGAAGACCGGAGCATAGGCAGAGGTCCCATCAGGCGCCTCCCCCTTCGGAGCGGGCCTCCGCAAGCTGTGCATGGTCCAGCCGCCATTGGGCCAGGTCCTCCGGGGCGATCCGCCTTTCGGCCACCGGCTGGTCCCGGAGAATTTCCCCGTCCCGCAGGGTGATGATCCTTTTGGTATAGGCCGCCAGTTCCGGCTCATGGGTTACCATGATGACGGTTTTGCCCCGGTTGTTGAGGGCCTGGAACAGGCCCATGATCTCCAGGGTCATCTCGGTGTCCAGGTTCCCGGTAGGCTCATCCGCCAGGATAAAGGCGGGGTCGTTGACCATGGCCCGGGCGATGGCTACCCGCTGCTGCTGCCCCCCGGAAAGCTGGGAGGGCAGGTGGGTGAGCCGGTCCCCCAGGCCCACCTCCCGGAGAACAGCCTCGGCCCGGTCCCGGTGGTTCCGGCCCCGGCCCTTCCCGCTGTAAAACAGGGGCAGTTCCACGTTTTCCACGGCCTGGGTCCGGGGGAGAAGGTTGAAGGCCTGGAACACAAAGCCGATCTTCTTGTTCCTGATCAGCGCAAAGGCGTCCGAGCCGGAACAAGAGGTCTCGATCCCGTCCAGAGCATAGGTCCCCCCGCTGGGTTTGTCCAGGCAGCCCAAAATGTTCATCAGAGTGGACTTTCCCGATCCCGAGGGACCCATGATAGAGATAAATTCCCCGGTTTCCACGGAAAAATTGATCCCCCACAGGGCCCTGACCGTAATGCCTTCAAGCCGGTACTCCCGCCGGACATCCCGTAATTCAATGACCGCCATGATCACACCCGCTCCCGCAGGATGATCCGCATCCCCGCCAAGTCCGTATCCGGGGCAAGGACCGGCCGGATTTCCGTAAAAAACCCGTTGCTGATGCCGGTCCGCACCAAAAAGCAATCGAGTTTCCCTTCGCCGTTGATGTACCAGAGGGTTTTTGGGGGCCCCTCTACCGGCGGCCCGGAAGGGGCGTTTTCCGGGCCGCCGCGATTTCCCGGGCCGCTGCCTCTGCCCGGACCCCCTCCCGGCGGCCCGCCAAACCCCCTATCCCCCATTACCAGCCCCGACAGGCCGGTTTGCCGCGTCTCCCGGGGCTGGCCCTGGGTTTCCGCCGCGGCCTGCCGCCGCGCCTCTAGGGCCTCATTCTGCTGGGTTTCGCTCATCCCCCGGAGGCCCGCGTTGAAGACCCTGCCGGCGATCTCCTCGGCGCTCAACCCCACGGGCTGGTACCGAAGGGCCGCGTTGGGAACCAAAAGGACATTCTCATTCCGCTCTTCAATAAATTCCACCGCACAGGTCATCCCCGGCAGGAGGGTCCCGTCCCGGTTATCCACGTTGATGATCACCGTATAGGAAACCACATTGTCCTGGACCGTGGGCATAAGGTGGATGGTTTCCACCATTCCGGTGTAGGTTTTGCCTGGTAAGGCTTCCAGGGTGAAACGTACCGTCTGTCCCTGCCGGATGGAGGCGATGTCCAGTTCCCCCACACCGGCTTCAATCTGCATCTCCTCAAGATTTTCCGCCAGGGTAAAGATACTGGAGGAATTGCTGCTGGAACCCTCTACCACCGTGGCCCCTTCGCTGATATTCCGCTCCAGAACGATCCCGTCAATGGGGGAAGTAATGAAGGCGTATTGGTTTATTTCGGTTTCGATCACCCGCAGGGAGGCCTCCGCGGCGGAGAGTTCCGCGGCCTGGACGTTCAGGGCGGTCCTGGTGGTTTTAAGCTCATATTCGGAGATGAGGTTTTTTTCCGCCAGCTTCTCCTGGTTCTGATAATTGAGGACCTGTAATTCATGGTTGGCCCGGGCTTTGATCACCGCCGCCAACTGCTGTTCCCGTTGGAGCCTGAGCATGTCCGTGTTGAGTTCCGCCAGGATATCCCCCTTGCGGATCCGGTCATTGTAATCCACATGGACGATCTCCACCTTCCCGCTCATCCGGGCCAAAACACTGACCGTAGCCACCGGTTTTAAGGCGCCGCTGGCGGACACGGTTTTTTCCAGGGTTCCCCGGCTAATCTCCGCGTAATCGTAGGTTTTGGTTCCCTCCGCAGGTTTCAGGCAGCCCCCTAAGGAGAGGCCGGTAAGAACCGAAAATAGGGCGCAGCCAAGAAGCGGAAAACCCTTGTTCAACATATACCTCCGTATTTGCGGAACTTGCTCAGAAATAGAAGTTTCCGAACAACCCTTAAATAACAAGCAAGAACCGTGCCAAGTTCTTCAAAAATAGAAAAAAAAGAAGCGTTTTGTAAACTTTGAAGGCTGAATTGGTCTCAAAACGCAGAACCCCGGAGCAAGCGCTAAACTTGACCCACAGAAATACAGGTCCATACTCATTCCCCAAAACCAAGACGCAAATGAGGAAATTTAACCACGGAAGACCCGGAGTTTCACGGAAAAAAGGCATATACCCTATTTTTTCTCTCTTTCTCTTGTTCTTTTGGTGAAATTCCATGGTTTTCTCTTAAACCAGGTAACGCCGCCTGAATTGCGGGTCAAGTTTAGAGCAAATTCCGGGGTATGGACCCGGCCAACAACCTCGCCCTAAAGCCCCGCGCAGGCGGGTTCTGGGGTATCAAATCCCTCATCACGAATGAAGCGTTGGGCTGCCTTTGCCGCGAACCATATTCCAACTTTGACGCACCGGTTTTCCGGCACTGGGTAAAATTTACCTCCCGGAGAGTCAATAGCAGGTAAATTTTACCCGGATAATCTTGGTATGGGAAGGCTTTTTTAAAAATCCGGGACAGGCCGGACAGGGCTGTTTCGTCCCAGGGCAAAAGCATTTACTTTTTGATCGTTAAAATTTCCTTGAATTCACCGGAATTTCCAAGAAAAACTAACCACGAAGGACACAAAGGACACAAAGGACACAAAGGACACAAAGGATGCATGAAGCAACACGTTATTCCTTCCTTCTGCGCCTTTGTGCGCCTTTGTGGTTAAAAATTCGGGCCTGTCCTAAAGTTTGTGTAATTGGCCAATCTGTGGTAGAAATACCGAAGGAGCAGACATGGCCAAGAGAGAGAAGAAAGAGAAGGATCAATGGGACAGGTTGCTGGATCAGATAGACTTCCATGGGCTGAC
>JAITBE010000108.1 GCA_031283755.1 Spirochaetaceae bacterium | reverse complement strand
GTGTCGGCGGAAAGGTTTTTGATGCCCCAAAGGGAGGGGTTGTTTTTGTTCATCACCACCTCCGCGGTAACCTGGGCGTAATCGTCGCTGGTTTTGCTGGTGTGGCAGGCGTAGAGTTTTTTGCCGGGAAACAGGGGGGCGGAATAGTTTTTTACGTTCAGCGTTTTGGGATAGCTGAAACCTGAATTACAGCCGGCGCAGTTCAGCGGCTTGCCTGTTATCCATTCCGTAAGAATAAGCGCCCTGCCGCATACAGGGCAGCTAAGCATCCATTCATCCCGCAGGCGCACGAGGAGCTTTTGCCATTCGTTTTCGATAATACGCACCTGGGGATTCTTCATGCCCTTCGCGAAGGATTCGATAAAAGCGTCCCGAAAGAACTGGGGAAAGCGCGGCCACAGGGTAATAACATTATGATGAATCCCCTGGACCGGCCGGTTTGACGCGTCGTCGGGGTCGTAAATAAACACCGGCCTGGTGCCGAATAGTTCCATCTCCCGTTTTTCGGTAAGGCAGGGGATCTTTTCAAACTCCGCCCCCTGCAGCGGATTATCGCGGAAGAACAGCTTGAACAGCACCACCGCCAGGGAATGACAGTCGCTGCGCTCGCTGGGCTTCGCCTCGCCCCGCACAATCTCCGGCGCCATGTATCCGGGTTTGCCCCCCACGCCGCCGGCGTTCTCCTGCCCGTCCGGGGTAACGTTATCGTTATCGCATATCAGCACGTCGCCGCTGTTTATGTTGATAAAAAAGTTGCCGTCGTTCAAATCCTGATAGCTTAATCCCTTGCGGTGCAATTCACGGAAGGCGTTCACCAGGTTAAGCGCGGCCAGGATCATCACTTCGGTAGACGCAAAGACGATTTTTTTGCCGTTCCTGTCCTTTGCGTTGAGTATCGCCGGAAAGTCCGTATACTCCTTGGGCCGAATGTCCATCACGTAGCCGAAAGTTCCGCCCCGCTCTTCGGTAAGATATTTGGGCCACAGAAATTTTTTGTTCGCACCCATGCTGCGTTCGCTTTCCTCGATATTGGCGCGAAGGTTCTTGCGAAAGGCGCTTTTGTTTTTAAACTTGCCCGTATGATACCACTTAAGCGCGTAATGCTTTCCGCCCACGTTCACTTCGTAGACCGTACCCTGCCCGCCTTCGCCCAGCACCCGCAGCACTTCGGCGTGCGGCGCGGGGGCATTCTCCAGTTTGATTTTGGCTCCTGCTTTTAAGTTCGACATGGCTGCTCCTTACCTCCAAAAATCCTACAAAAATGTAAGATTTATTACTAGGGCCCCTCCAAAGAACTGACTGCTATTTAGTTATTTTGCCATTTTACCATTTATCTTGTAAAGAGTAACGCCGGGAATCAGTAATTTGACCCTTCAAGCCGGAATTCGGGCGCATCCGGCCCCAGCGAACCTTTGGTTCGCCGCGGCCGGACCGGGCTATCCGCTCTAATACGTTTTGACAGGCAGCGCCTGTCAAAACGTATTCCGCTTCTATCCCTTGCGCGGCGGCTTTCGCGGCGCCCATAGACGCTGCCCGGCGCCGAATTCTTCTTACTGTTACCATCGTTTTTGTGCTATTTATACACATACAACACCATATACAACGGTTTAATGCGGTATCGTATTGGGGTCTGACCCCACGGGTGTTGCTTCAATAATTCGCGTTAATTCGCGGACCTTTTGTTCCTAACAGGTGTCAGGATCATTCCCAGGGGAAACCCTCTCCGCCTTCAACCCAGTCCGCGTACTGCACCGCGGTCCGGGGTGAACGGCCGTTGAACCAGCGTTCCCAGAGGAGGGCGTTTTCCCGGAAGGTTTTCCGGGCCCCCTCATCCCCGGCTTTGAGAAGCCCCCGTTTTTCGGCGATAAAGCAGGCGATCTCCAAGTATTCCTCCTGGGAGGGGGAGGTAAATATCACGGTCAAGCCAAAGCGGTCCGCCAGGGAGAACTGTTCCTGCATGGTGTCAAAGGCCCGTACCTCCCCGGCAGCGGCCGGCCGGTCGGAAAAGCGCTCCTTTACCAGATGGCGGCGGTTACTGGTGGCATAGATCACGGCATTGGCGGGTTTGGCCTCGGCTCCGCCTTCCAGCAGAGCCTTGAGGGCGGTAAAGGAATCATCGGTATTTTCAAATGAAAGGTCGTCGATAAAGATAACAAACCGTAACGCCCGGGAAGCCAGGGTCTCCAGGATCGCCGGAAGCTGGAAGAGATCCGGTTTCCGCAATTCCAGCAGCCGGAGGCCCCGGGAGGCAAACTCGTTACACACCACCTTGACCGTGGCGGATTTTCCCGTCCCCCGATCCCCGTAGAGGAGGAGGTTGTTGGCGGGTTTCCCCCGGATAAAACAAAGGGTATTGGAAACCACCAGGGCCCGTTGATCCTCATACCCTGAAAGCTGGGAAAGCTCCACCGGATCAGGGTTACGGACGGGGGAGAGGAAACCTGAGGTTTCCCAAAAAAAGGAATGGTACTGCCCCAGAAGGCCCGCTCCCTGGGAGGCGATATAATCCCGCAAGGCGGGGAGGACTTCCCCCCAATCGGAATCCCGGGGAAATATCTTTACCCGGCCCTTACCGGGTTTTTCAGCCCCCTCGGTCATCCACAAAGCCCGGGCGGTTTTTTCACAATCCCCGGCAGCATCCTCCAGGCCCGCATCCCGGAGGAGATCGGCAATATGAAACCCGAGTTTGGCAATATCGAACCGGGCGATCCTCCCCAGCCGGGAGAGATCGGCCCCGGCAACGGCCAAAAGCAGTGGAGACTCCCGCCCGCTGCCCTCGGCGGCAAGGGTAAAGGGATTTTCGTCGGCCAGAACCAAAAAGGCCAGGGCCGCATAAAAAGAATCCCCGGGGTTATACGAAAGGAAGGTCCCGGTAAAGGCCGCCCAGGCCCGGAGTATTTCCGGGGACAATTCCTTTCCGGATGTCCCCTCCGGGGAAAGGAGGGTAAGGACCTTTTCCAGGGCTTTTACCAGGGGATGAACCCCGAGCTTGGAGAAGACGGAAAGCCCCTTGATATCGGCCAGGACCTGGTAAAGATCTTCGGGTTTCATGCCGGCGCGGTCTCAAGTTCCGCGGGGACCGGTTCCCCCGTGCCGGGGAAAACATCGGACCGGATTATCCGCAATACCTTGGTGGGGCATTTGGAAACACAGGTCCCGCAGGAGGTGCATTTGGCATAATCCACCAGAGGGATACCCTTATCCATGGTGATGCAGTTTTCGGGACAGTTTTTTACGCAGAGTTCGCATTTGATACACCCGGCCTTACAGGTCTTGAGGACCATACCCTTGAGGGGATTGCGGTTGGAACAGAGGGCCGCGACCCCGGTCCGGTCCACGGGGACATCCCGGAGCAGTCCCTGGGGACATTCGGCGACACAGAGCTTACAGCCGGTACACTTACCGTAATCCACCCGGGGGAGGCCGTTTTCTTCCATTGTGAGGGCGTTGAATTGGCAGGCCTTCACGCAGTCCCCAAAGCCCAGGCAGCCCCAGATGCAGAGTTTGGTTCCCCCGGTGGAAAGCTTCGCCCCCCGGCAGGTCGCCAGGCCCCGGTAGTCCCCCTTGGAGGGGGCATGATCCGCCGAGCCCTGGCAGGCAAGAACGGCCACCACCGGGGTTATTGAGGCCGTTACCCCCAAAAGGGCGGAGATCCTTTCCGTTACGGCCTTTCCCCCCACGGAACAACGGTTGGTTTCCGCCTGCCCCGCGGCCGCCGCCGCGGCGTACCCGTCACAGCCGGGGTATCCGCAGGCCCCGCAGTTGGCCCCGGGCAGGGCTTCCCGGATCCGGGACTTGAGGGGATCCTCCTCAACCTTAAAAAACTCCCGAAAAAACCCCAGGGCGGCCCCCAGGATAAAGGCCAAAAGGGCGGCAAAAATGGCGGTGGTTACGATGATACTCAAAATATCCCCCTATTTATCCAAACCCGAAAATCCCATAAAGGCCATGGAAAGCAGGGCCGCGGTAACAAACAGGATAGGGGCTCCCTTGAGGAATGGGGGAAGCGGGCTGGTTCGCAGCCGGCCCCGGATTCCCGCCAGGAGAAGAAGGGAAAGCAAAAATCCCAGGGCAACCCCCAGGGCGTACACCACGGACTCAATAAAGGTGAATTTCTTGCTGATATTATCAAAGGTCACCGCCAGAATGGCGCAGTTGGTGGTGATCAGGGCAAGGTAAATTCCCATGGCTCCGTAAAGGGCAGGAGCGGTTTTTTTAAGATAAAATTCCACCAGTTGAACCAGGGCGGCAATGATGAGGATGAAGGCCAGGATCTGAAGAAATTCCAAACCCAAGGGCCGGAGGACAAAATGGTACAAGGGCCAGGTAACGCAGGTCGCCAGGACCGTCACAAAGGTCACCGCCAGGCCCATCCCTATGGATTTGTCCTCGTCGGTACTCATCCCGATAAAAGGACAAAGGGCCAGGAAGCGCATAAGAACCACATTGTCAATCAAAAAGGCTGAAATAAATACCTTAAACAGGGCCATATCAGTTTTCCTCCCCCGTTTTAAGCCGGGACTTGATAAAAAGGTTAAAAGCGATAAAGAGGGCAAACACAAAAAATCCCCCCGGAGGCAGGGTAAAAAACAAAATGGGAGTAAAGTCTTCGGGGAGGACCTGAAAACTCAAAACCGTACCATTCCCCAGGAGTTCCCGGATGAGGGCTATGCCCGTTAATACCCAGGTATACCCCAGCCCCATGCCCAGGGCGTCGGGAATCACATACACCGGGGGCTGTTTGGACGCGAAGGATTCCACCCGGCCCATGATGATACAATTCACCACGATAAGGGGGATAAATACCCCCATGGCCTTGGAGAGATCCGGGAAATACGCCTTAAGGACATAGTCGATCACCGTGGTAAAGGCGGCGATAACAATGATAAACACCGGGATTCGGACGGATTCGGGGATGAGCCGGCGGAAAAGGCTGATCACCAGCTCCGACATGAGGAGCACGAAGGTCATGGAAAGGCCCATCCCAATACCGTTGGCCACGCTGGTGGTCACCGCCAGGGAAGAGCAGAGGCCAATCATCAACATGAGGAGGGGATTCTCCCGGATAAGGCCGTTGGTGAATATTTTAATAAGACGGTTCATGGCGCCCCCTGTTCCGCCCGGGCGGCGAGCCAAACCGAAGCGGCGGCGGACGAGGATCGGACCGCGCCGGTAACGGCCTGGCTGGTGATGGTGGAGGCGGTGATGGCCGCCACGTCCCCCTTAACCGTGAAGGGATCCGTCACCGGTTTTCCGGTAAACTGGCCGTAAAAGGTGATCTTCCGCTCCCGGTCCACATAATAGGTAGGGGAAGCGGCGTTTGCCCCCAGGCCGGGGGTGTCCGAAGTTTCCAGGATCTTGACCCCGCTGATTTTTCCGTCTGTCCCTACCCCCACGAGGATCACCACTTTTCCCCCATAACTCGCCCCGGAGGCCCGGATCGCGGCCCCGATAATGGCGCCTCCCCGGCGGATTCCGTATTGGCCCTCAAAATCAACGGCCTGATCGGGGCTGACCAGTTCGCCGGTAATATCCTCATAACCATCCATGTCAGGAAAAAGCTCCTTCAGGGCCGCCTCCAGATCCGCCTGCTGCCGCTGGGCTATGATCTTTTCCGTACCGGAATACACAAAGGCCAGGCCCACACAGGCCGCCACGGCGTAAAGGGTCAGGACCAGCCCCAGTTTGAGGATGTTTTTCATGGCCGCCCCCCGAAAGCCCGGTCCGGAACGTCATGGCACAGCGCAATGTCCAGCCCTTCGTCGGCGGGTGCTTTTTGCGCCGCCGCCTTGGCCTGCTGCCGCGCCGTTACATCAGGCGCGTTCTTACACTCGTTATACGCGCCGTATTTGATACAGCGTCCAAAGGCGAGGCGTTCAACTTTGCCCTCCCGCGAAGCGTAATCAACAACATAGCCTTTGAGCCGCGCCGCATCTGTCCCCTGCCCGGCGATGATCCCTTTGATGATGCCAACCATGTTCGCGTTCATAGGGCCTTCTCCCTTTTCGCCGGGCTTTTGGGGACGTAGCCGTACTTTTTGGGGAGCAGCCGGTTGAGGAAGGGGGTGACGGCGTTCATAATGAGGATTCCGTAGGACACCCCTTCGGGATAATTCCCCCACCTTCTGATAAGCGCCGTGATAAGCCCGGCCCCAAGGCCAAAGATCAATTTCCCCTTAGGGGTCAGGGGGGCGGTAACATAATCGGTGGCCATAAAAACCGCGCCAAAGGCGAGCCCCCCGCTGAGGATGCTGAACAGGGGATCCATCCCCAGGGCAAGGGAACTGATAAGGCAGGCGGCGGTCATGGCCGCGGGGGCCCGCCAGTCTATGGTTTTGGTTGCCAGAAGGTACACCGCCCCCGCCAGAATACACAACGCCGAGGATTCCCCGATACAGCCGCCGTAATTCCCGATAAAAAGGGTCTTCAGCACCTGCGGGTAATCAGGGGAAGAAGCCAGCCCCGCGGCGGTAAAATCCGCCCCCACCCTGGCGAGGGCCTGGGTAACGGTCTGCCCCGCGGCAAGGTCCAGCTTGAGGATCCCCAGGGGGGTAGCGCCGCTCAGCCCGTCGGCAAGGGCCTTTCCGGGGATAGTCCAGGAGGTAAGGGCCGCGGGAAAACTCATGAGGAGGAAGGCCCGGCCTATCAGGGCGGGGTTAAACACGTTGGCCCCCAGGCCGCCGAAGAATTCCTTGGCCGCCACCACCGCGAAAACCGCGCCCAGGGCGGTCATCCACGGGGGGGTGCCCGGGGGAATGATCAGGGCCAAAAGGAGCCCGGAAACCGCCCCGGAAAGGTCCCCTGCCCGGATGTCCTGCCCAATAAGGGCGCGGAACAGGGATTCGGCAGCCACGGCGGAAACCACCGCCACCAGGATGGTGCGCAGGGCCGGAAACCCGTAGAGGACTACGCCGAAAACAGCCGCCGGGGCCAGGGCGATAAGCATATTGGCCATGAGCCGCCTGGAAGAAACCGGGGAAATAATATGGGGACTGGATGAAAGGAGCGGAGCCTTCCCGCCGCCCTTATCCGCTTGTGCCATAAAACGCTCCTTCAACCTTTCCCCGCCGCGGCCGCCGCTTTTTGCCGTTCCGCTTGAAGGGCCTGCCGGGCCCGGAGGCGCTGCTTTCCCACTCTGAACCGTTGTACCAGCTTGATCCGGGCGGGACACATATAGGTGCAGCTACCGCACTCCACACAGTCCAAAAGCCCCGCCTTAACCGCCCCGTCCAAATCCCCGGCTTCCAGATTGATGTTCATGATCACCGGGGAAAGCCGGCAGGCGCAATTCCTGATACAGCGGCCGCAGCGGATACAGGGTCCTTCCGCGTCAATCCAGGTTTCTTCCGCGGTCATCAGGATGATCCCGGAGGTGTTTTTCTGAATGGGTATCCCGACGGACGCGACCGAAGTCCCCATCATGGGGCCGCCAAAGATGATTTTCCGTAATATATCATAATCAATATCCATAAATTCTATTGGGAGATCCGTCAGCAGGGTCCCGATGGGGGCGCGGATATTTTTCGGCAGTTTACAGGCGCCGCCGCTCACGGTAAGGTCCCGGTCGATCAGGGGCTTCCCCAGGGTAAAGGCTTCGGCAATGGCGGTGAGGGTTCCCACGTTCTGAACGATACAACCCGCATCCATGGGCAGCCCCCCGGAGGGGACCTCCCGGCCGGTAAGGGCGGTGATAAGCATCTTCTCGCCCCCCTGGGGATACCGGGTCTTGCAAAGCCCTATCCGGATATCGCCGGGATAGGCCCCCATCCGGATCTCCCGCTCGATCATGGGGATAAGCGCGGCCTTATTGTCTTCCATCCCGATGATGGCCCGGTTAACCCCGGTGATCCGCATCACCATGGCAAGACCCATCACCACCAGGTGGGGTTTTTCGGTCAAAGCCGCCTCGTCGGTGGTAAGGTAGGGTTCACATTCGGCCCCGTCGGCAATGATAACGTCAATGGGTTTATTCGGCGGCGGGGAGAGTTTTACATGGGCGGGGAACCCGGCCCCTCCCATGCCGACGATCCCCGCGTCCCGGATTCGGGCCAGGGCAGCTTCCCTGGTACAGGTAAAGGCGTCCAGAACAGGCAAAAATTCCGTATCGGCCGCTTCGGAAACAGCCGTTTCCGGGGGGACGGCCTCAATAACAATACAGAGCCCTTCGGTGTTGTTCGACTGGGTCCGGTTTTCGATCTTTTTAACTACCCCGGAAATGGAGGCGTGAACCGGAACGGTCATCAGGCCGGGGCCGGCCGCGTCGGCGATCTTCTGCCCCCGCTTTACCCGGTCGCCGATTTGGACCAGGCTCTGATTCGGGGCGCCGAAGTGCTGATTTACCGGTATAACCACCTGTTTTGGCGGTGGAACCAATTCAACGGGCTTCCCCTCGGTGGCAGTTTTCCGTGAGGGGAGCCGTAAACCCCGCTTAAATGTACTCACCGCCATGAAAGGCTTCTCCTTAAAACAATCCCCGCTGGTCTAAAAGACAAATAACTCAGGAACAGGTTAAAATTCTATCCACAGAACCCTTCCCAAACTTGGTTGTTTTTGGAAAAAACTTCCGAAAAAACAGTCCCTTATATCCTACACCCATTCAAATGAGCCGTCAAGGAGTTATCTGTTCTTGCAGAACCCTATTCTATCTTGAACTTATTAACCTCCCGGATCAGTTCGTCGATGTCCTTCTTGTTCAGACGGCTGATGTCGTTTACCTGGTTTACCGTCGTGTTGATCTGATCCGCCCCGGAAGCCATTTCAATCATGCCGCTGGAGATTTCTCCGGTTATGGATTCCAGGGTCTGGCTCGTCGCTATTACCTCCCGGCTGCCGACATTCATCTCCCCGGAACTCTGTTTTACCCCGCCGGTTATCTCATTCAACTGGCTTATCGCATCCAGGATCTGTTTGCTCCCCTGGCCCTGCTCTTCCATGGCGTTCCGGATGTTTTCCT
>JAITBE010000031.1 GCA_031283755.1 Spirochaetaceae bacterium | reverse complement strand
TCCGATCCGGAAGCCGCGGTATCCGCCAGGGTCTTAAATTCCGTCAGCAGCTTTTTTACCGAGGCGTTTTTTATGTTGAGGAGGATCTTGTTCTGCTGGAGGATCTCCCGGCTTACATTAAGGGGCAGGTCCTCCGAATCAACGATCCCCCGGACAAAACGGAGCCAGGTGGGCATAAGCTCCTTGTCGTCGTCGGTAATAAAAACCCGCTTGACATACAGCTTAACCCCCGGTTTGTAATCCACGTTGTACATATCGAAGGGAGCCTTTTTGGGAATGTAAAACAAGGTGGAATATTCCAGGGTGCCTTCGGCTTTGGTATGAACATAATGGAGGGGATCTTCGGTGTCATGGCCCAGCTGCTTGTAAAATTCGTTATAATCCTCCTCCTTAAGCTCTGATTTGGTGCGGCGCCACAGGGCGGTACCGGAGTTGATCCGGTCTGTTTTGGTTACCGAGCCCTTCTCCTTGCCCTTGTCGTCGTATTCTTTTTCGTCATAGGTCAGGTAGATGGGGAAGGCCACATGGTTGGAATAGCGCTTGATAATATCCTCAATGGACCAACGGTTGGCGTATTCCGCCCCCTCATCGGTCAGGTGGAGGATCACCCGGCTTCCCTGGCGGTCTTTCAAGGCGTATGCCGTGTCTTCCGGTCCGACGGCCTCGATCTCGAAACCCTCTGTGCCGTCGCTGACCCATTTCCAGGTTTCCCCTTCCCCGGCTTTACGGCTGATTACCTCGATGTTATCCGCCACCATAAAGGCCGAATAAAATCCCACCCCAAACTGGCCGATAAGGTTGGAATCCTTTTTGACATCATCCTTGAATTTTTCCAGGAAGGCCCTGGTCCCGGACCGGGCGATGGTTCCCAGGGAATCAATGAGGTCGGCCTCGTTCATCCCGATGCCATTATCTTCCACGATAATGGTTTTTGCATCCCGGTTAAAGGACAGATCGATCCGGGGCTCAAAAACAATGGACTTGTAGCCCTCGTCCGCCACGGTAAGGTACTTGAGCTTATCCAGGGCGTCGGAAGCATTGGAAACAAGTTCCCGCAGGAATATTTCCCGGTTGGAATAAAGGGAATGGATGATAAGGTGCAAGAGACGGCTTACTTCCGTCTGAAATTGATGTTGTGCCATGGTCGAAACTCCTTTCTTTATTCGCCGTGGGGTCTAATACCCCGCCTTTTAGGGCGGTCAGAGTTGGCAACGCCAATAAAAATGGTCGTAGACCCCCGTTACATAATTTTTCTACAGAACGAACCTTGTAAACAATACCGTATTTACAAGATACCCCGCCCTTAGGGCGAAGAGGTTCACTCGCCGTGGGGTCTACTACCCAAAAACCCGCTCACCGGGGAGCTTTAGGGCGGTTAGAGTTGGCAACCAGCAAGAAGCGGTAGTAGACCCCACCATAAAATAATTTCCTTACAGAACGAACCCCGTAAACAATACCGCGTTTACAAGATACCCTTACCCCAGGCGGGGAAGTTAATTTGTGTGGAAAAAATCTGTATCCAAGATACTAAAAGAAACTTATCAGAGGCAAGGGGTAAATACTTTTTTTTCCTCAACTAAAGCGCGCTGCGTCCTTGCGCCTTATATATCCCGGAGGTATTTTATGGCTATCCATAAATGAAGAACCCAAGAACCCGCTTCGCGAGGGAGGCAAGCTAAACTTGACCCATAGAAATACACCATACTCATTCTTCAAAGCTAAGACGCAAATGAAGAAATTTAACCACGGAAGACCCGGAATTTCACGGAAAAAGGTATATACGCTATTTTTTCCCTCTTTCTCTTGTTCTTTCCGTGTAATTCTGTGAAATTCCGTTGTTTTTTCTTAAAACAGGTAATGACACCTGAATTGTGGGTCAAGTTTAGCGTAGAGCGGCGGGGTATCTTGTAAGCGTTACATTGTTTACGAGGTTCGTTCTGTGAGGGTATTAGACCCCACGGCGAATAACGCCGTCTCCCGCAAAGGCCGAAAACAGGGAGTGTCCGACAGGGAGGCAAAACCAGAGTCCCGGGTAAGGCAAACCCAGGCAGCCATAAAAAAAGCCCCCGAAGGGGCATGGACGATACTGGATTTGAACCAGTGACTTCTACCGTGTGAAGGTAGCACTCTCCCGCTGAGTTAATCGTCCGGCAGATGACTCCCCTGCCCGGCTTCCGCGGTCTTGGACAGGTATTTTCATCACAGATCATATCATCGGGCAGGGACTCATGTCAATGGCATGGGAAACATGGTCACTGGTAAAAAGTAATTTCATCGGAAAGGCGGTAATCCGCGGGGGCAAGGCTTTCCCAGGGTGAAGATTCAAAAATATCCTTGTCAATGTGCAGGTATATCTGGGGTTCATAATCCGGTACGGGATTAAGGGCATTCCGGGAATTAAGGTAGGCCAAATTCACCCCGGGGGTGGAAAGCGCCATTGCCCCGGCGCGGACCATGGTTTCGGGGTTACGGGTAATAGCATCCCAGGCCCGGGCGGATTCGGCATAAAGGCCCAAGGCCCGGGAACGGTAGCCGTTGTTACCGCTCTGTTCCGCCAGGGCTTCCATGGTTACCCCCTGGTTGTTCTGGGTAACCATCAGCCGTTCGGCCAGTTCCATGTGTTCCGGGGTGTCATTGGGGGAAAGCAGGGGAAAACGGGTCCGATCCTTATCCAGAATATCCAAAAGCCGGGTAAAATACCCTTGGGCGGTATGATAATCCCCTCGCATATAGGCGGTGTTCCCCAGGGCATATAAAAGCTGCCGGTTCTGGGGCATTTCCACGGCGGCGTTAAAAAACCGCTCCAGGGCCGGTCCCCATTGCTGCAGGTGATAGTAAGCGGAGCCCATCCGGTATTGGACTTCCGGCGGCGCCCAGCCACTACGTTCGGAACGGCTATAATATTGAATCGCCGCCTCCATATTTCCGTCCTTGGTAAAATATTCCAGATCCCCCAGGTCCGCATAGAGCCGGCCGAATTGGGGAGAGGGGGAAAGCAGGCGGCGGCTTACCCCGTCTTCATACAAATTGATGCCCTTGGTGATCTGTTCTTCCGCGGGAAAGAATTCCCGGGCATTGATCAGGACCTGGGCATAACGGCGCAGGGCGTCGATCCGGTACTCCACCCGTTTCGCGGATTTCTCCGGGGCCGTATCAAAGGCGCCGACGGCCATGCTTAGGGTTTGCCGTTCATCGCTGGCATATCCATACCGGCTATAATACCGGGCGAGGTGGTAATGGGCCTCGGGCAGGGAGGGATCCTCCACAACCGCCTTGAGCAGTATATCCCGAATACCGTCTATACGGTCGAGATATTCATTCGGAACCCCCCGGGCTTCCTCAAACCGTTTGTCCAGGAGGTATCCCCCCAATTCAGCCAAAGTCTCCGGGGAAATTTTTCTTTTTTGGGAAGAATTTAAAAAATAATCCTGCAGGGGAATCACCTGTCCCAAATCATCCGTCCGGATAAAATATTTCATCATCCGTTCAACAATGGGGTCTTGCCAGCCGTAACGTTCCAAAAGACGGGCATAGGCCCGGCGGGCTTCCTCATACCGGGTATCATCAATTTCTCCCCAGGCCAGGTTGGTATCCCCCAGGGCCAGAAGCCCCTCCCTATCATCCACCGAATAATCCAAAATATTTCTTCGTATAATCGTATCCGCCTTGGAATAATTTTTCAGGTAGTTGGTTTCCAGATCAGCATAATCCAGGGCGCCCTTTTTATCCCGGGGGTAGTATCTAAGGAGTTCATCATATTTTTCTTCCGCGTATATATATTGCCGCCGGTCCCGAAAAGCCTCCGCATAGCGGTAGAACCAATTTTTTACCGGATGCATCCGAAAGGCTTCGGAAAACCGGTCGTTTGCCCGGGCAAATTCGCCGGCTTCTATCCGCTCATACCCGGCCTGATATATTGAATCCGCCTGCGCCGGGATAAAGACAAACCGGTAGATCAAATAAATGAGGGATAATGCCGTCAGGACAATAAACATCACCAGCCGCAATATGGGGAGGAATTTATGCGCAAAAATATAAGGAAAACTCGCCTGTTCGAGTTCCAAGGCCTCGCCGGTTTTCTTTTCAAACCCCTTGGGGATAGAAATAGTCCGCCCCAGAATTTTTCCCACCAGGGATGCGGTTTCCTTGGCGGGAGCGCCCCTCACCAGTAATTTTACCAGCGACGACATCTGGTGGGGGACCACCACCTGCTCGGCGATCACCTCCTCACAGGCAATGCGGAGGTTCAAGGGATATGAAGCCAGGGTTTTCTGTAACTGGGATACCTCCTCGTTATTGAGCAGGATCTCCTCCACCTTTTCAACAGCCTCTTTTTGCGGACCCGTTCCGGGCGCCCCGGCTTCTTCCCGGGAGGATTTATTGAAGATATCGTCTATACCGGTAAGGGAAAATTCTTCCAGTTCGGCCAATTCCCCGGAACTGTCCCCCGGCGATTTTGCCTCGGGC
>JAITBE010000091.1 GCA_031283755.1 Spirochaetaceae bacterium | reverse complement strand
GGGTTTCGGCATCAGATCCGCTGCCATCTCGCCTGGCTGGGATATGCTATCCTCAACGATAAAACCTATGGAGGCCGGTTATTCCGGGGCGGTACCATGGCCTTGAGGGCCCAGGGCTTATGTTTTTACGATCCCGAATCTAACGCCCCCCGGAATTACCGGATCATGGCGCTGGACAAAGGCCGGAATAGATCCGGGACAGGTTGAAAAAAAGAAGATTCCTGGAGTACCATGGATTATGGATATAGGGAAAGCGTTTGTCCCCGGGGCACGGGTCTATTTCATTGGTATCAAGGGTACGGGAATGTGCGCATTGGCAGAATTGCTGGCGAATTCGGGGGTCATTATCTCCGGATCCGACCGGGATGAGGTTTTTTATACCGACGGAATTCTCCGGGAATTGGGCATTCCTTATCACGAGTCTTTTGCCCCGGAACATATACAACCCGGAATAGATCTGGTAGTGTATTCTGCGGCCTACTCCTTTGATACCAACCCCGAAATGGCGGAGGCCAGAAGCCGGGGTATCCCCATGCTCAAATACACCGATGCCCTGGGGGCCTATTCCGCGGGGTTCGATTCCTCGGGTATAGCGGGAGTTCACGGTAAGACCACCACCACCGCTATGGCGGGAGCCATGATCCGGGGGGTGGGACTGCCCGCCCAGGTCCTGGCGGGCAGCGCGGTAAGCGCCTTTGGGGGACGCTCGACCCTGAATTTGGGAAACAAATATTTTGTGGCGGAGACCTGCGAATACCGGAAACATTTTCTCGCTTTCCATCCCCGGCGGGTGGTGTTGACCAGTGTGGAAGGGGATCATCAGGATTTTTATCCCACCTATGAGTCTATCCGGGAGGCCTTTATCGAATACCTCCGGCTGCTTCCCTCCGGAGGGGAACTTATTTACTGCGCCGATGATCCGGGGGCCCGGGAAGTAGCGGAGCGTATCGCCGGAGAGGGGAGGGGGGTGGCGCTGGTTCCCTACGGATTTAGCGCCGCCGGGGATTTTGGTATTTGTTCCTTTCAGGTTTCCGGGGAACGGCTCCGGGTAAAGGTCCGGGGTTTCCCCGGGGAGCTTCTGCTCCGCCTTCCGGGCAGGCACAGCGCCTTGGATGCCGTGGCGGCGTTGGCTTTAACCGATTCCCTGGTAAAAAATGAGGGCGGCTGGACCGGGGAAAAGCAGGAAAAGCTCCGTTCCGCCCTGGAAGATTTTAGGGGAAGCCGGCGGCGTTCCGAAATTGTGGGGGAATACGGCGGGATCCTCTTTATGGACGACTACGGGCACCACCCGACGGCCTTGAGGACTACCCTGGAGGGACTCAAGGAATTTTACCCCCATCGCCGGCTTATCGTTAGTTTTATGTCCCATACCTATACCAGGACTGCTTCCCTTTTGGATGAATTTGCCGCTTCCCTGGAAAGGGCGGATATGGTGATCCTCCATAAAATATACGCCTCTGCCCGGGAGTCCTACCCGGGGGGCGTTACAGGACGTACTTTATTTGAAAAAACGCAGGCCCTGAGGGATGGGGTATATTATGCGGATGAACCGGAGGATGCGGTGGAAATGCTAAAAAACATTCTCAAACCCGGGGATCTTTTTCTCACCCTGGGGGCGGGGGATAATTGGAAACTCGGTAAACTTTTGGCTGATTATTACGCGGGGAGAGTCCGATGAAAAGTATGACCGGGTATGCCTATGAGGAAAGGCAGAATGAGCGGGTCTCCCTCTCGGTGGAAATAAAGGGTTACAACAGCCGTTTTTTGGAATTATTTATATACCTGCCCCCCTATCTTTCATCCCTGGAGCCGAAGGTTCGGGAATATATGGCGGGCCGATGCAGAAGGGGAAAGGTGGAGATCAACATCCGTTTTAAGGACTTCAATTCCGATATCTCCGTGGCCGTGAACCGGGAAGCGGTTCGGGCCTATGGTAACGCGATTTCGGTTTTAGCCCAAATTCTGGAAACTCAGGAAAAACCATCCCTTGCCGCCCTTCTTGGCATGGAGGGGGTGTTGGAGGTGGAAAAAAACAGGGATGACGAACGGAATTGGCGGTATATTGAGCCCTGTCTTAAAATGGCGGCGGACCGTTTTGATGAGGAACGGATCCGGGAGGGGGGACATACCCTGGCGGATATTTTTTCCCATATTGCCCTGCTTGAATCATCGGTACAGATTGCCGCTTCCCACGCCCCGCTTATGGAAATCTCCATTCGGGAAAATCTGAGAAACCGTTTTACCGAACTTTTGGGTGACCAAATTGATGAAAACCGTATTCTGACGGAAACAGCGGTGCTCCTTATGAAGTATACCATATCCGAAGAAATTTCCCGGCTCGGTTCTCATATTTCGGAATTCCGGGTAGAAGCGGAACGAAATCCCAGCCCGGGGAAAAAACTTGATTTCCTCTGTCAGGAGATGAACCGGGAGATAAACACCATAGGTTCCAAAACTCCGGATCTGGCGGTAAGCCGGGCGGTGGTGGATATGAAGGATGCCCTGGAAAATATCCGGGAACAATTAAGGAATGTGGAATGAGAGACAATATTCGTATCGCGATCTCGGGGAAAAGCGGATGTGGAAATACCACCGTAAGCAAACTGGTGGCCGAATCATTGAACCTTCGTTTTATCAACTTTACCTTCCGGTCCCTGGCGGAGGAGCGGGGTTTGAACCTGCGGGAAGTCTTGGCCCTGGCCGCCGGGGACGACGCCTGGGACAAAGAGGTGGACAGCCGTCAGGTCAAACTGGCCCGGGAAGATGGGGGCTGCGTCCTGGGGTCCCGGCTGGCCATCTGGATGTTGACCGAAGCGGACCTTAAGGTATACCTTACCGCCCGGGCAATAACCAGGGCGAGGCGTATCATGTATCGTGAGGGGGGGAGCCTTGAAGCGGTGGCCGCCTTTACCGAAGAAAGGGACAGGCAGGACCGGGAGCGGTATTTGCGGATCTATAATATTGATAACAATGATTATTCCCTTGCGGATCTTATTATTGATACCGATGAACTGAACCCTACTGAGATTGCCGCCTTGATTATAGAGAGGGTGCAGCAAAAGGGGCCCTGATGAGCAATATCCCGTCGATTCCCGAATTTAAAGAGATAATCTATTCCCACTTTGAGGAAAAAGGGCGGACCTTCCCCTGGAGAGAGGATCCCCGTCCTTGGGGGGTAATGGTTTCCGAATTTATGCTTCAACAGACCCAAACCGAACGGGTGGTACCCTATTGGGAACGGTGGATGCGCCTTTGGCCGGCCCCCAGGGCTTTGGCGAAGGTTTCCCTGGAAGATGCCTTAAGGGAATGGAGCGGCCTGGGATATAACCGCCGGGGACGTTTTCTGATAGAATGTGCCCGGCACATCACCGAAAAGTACAACGGGGAGGTACCGGAAACCCCGGCCGCCCTGCTTTCCCTTCCGGGAATTGGAGCTTATACTGCCGGGGCTATTGCCTGTTTTGGTTATAATTATCCGTCGGTGTTTATAGAAACCAATATCCGGGCCTCGGTGATCCATTTCTTTTTTCAGAATCAGGAGGCGGTCGATGACAAGGAAATATTTCCCATTCTAAATGATGCGCTGGATCGTGATGATCCCCGCCGCTGGTATTGGGCGCTTATGGACTATGGGGCCGCCCTAAAGAAGGTAACGGTAAACCCCGGCAGGAAAAGCGCCCATTATACCCGGCAGAGCCCCTTTGAGGGCTCGTTCCGGCAGCAACGGGGGCTTATCATCAAGGTATTGCTTTCCCAAGGCCCTGCGACTGTCCCGGGTCTCCAAAAATCCACCGGAATTGAACCGGAAGCACTCTATAAAGTCCTGGATACCCTGGAGAAAGACTCCATGGTTGCCGAAAAATCGGGGGTGTATCAAATTTCCAGCCTATAAAAGACTCTCCCCCCAAATTCGTTTTGCCGCCCTGGAAAAACCGCTAAATATCCCGGTCTTCCGGCGTCATGCTTCACCCTATGGGCAGCAAGCCAAAGGATCTTGACAGACTTTTTTAATTAGGTTAATTTTATGGTGCTATAGGCCGCATTGAGAGACTAGCTCATCTGGATAGAGCGTCAGCCTCCGGAGCTGAAGGTGGTGGGTTCGAGTCCCGCGTCTCTCAAACGTAATTCTTTACAGGATAAGGAATTAGAGGTTCATGGTCCTTCCGGATTGGAGTACTCAAACTTTAGTGCGGCACTCACGGTAGTATATGGAGGGGTGTCCAAAAGTCTGGTTTAATACCCCGGACTTGCTCCGGTTCAAATAACGTAACGCCTCAAAGATTTGGTATTAAACCCAGAATTTTTATGTCTTACAAAACTTGTTTTCCCCGGACATACTTGGATTCAATATGCCGGTCGTCTGAGAGGTACACAACCCGCTCAAGCCGGTCCCGGAGGGACAGTTTCTCCGGACCCGCCAAGCCGGTATCGTTGATGATCACCGCGTCAAAATCAAAGCCGGGCTCAAAGGAACCGGCGGGGCCGAATCCGCGGGCCCTGCCGAAAAAGGCGCCGCCCCCGGCGGTGCCCAGGTAAAACGCTTCCTCCAGGGTCAGGGGTTTTTCGTCTTGGTTCACCAGGGCCCGGCGGAGTTTGGAAATCTGAATGGCGTCGGCCATGGCCCGGAAAATTGAAGTGTGGACGCCGCCGGCCACATCGCTTCCCAGGCCCAGGGGAACCCCCGCATCCAGCAGCCGCCGTACCGGGGCAATTCCGGAGGACAGGTTGGCGTTGGACTGGGGGCAGTGGGCGGCAAAAACCCCTTGTTTCGCCAGCAGCTGAATTTCATCATCATTGGACCAAACACAGTGGGCCATAATTGTGGGGACATCCCCGCCGAAAAGGTCCCGCCGGGCATAGGCGTCGCCGTAATTTTTGCTTTCCGGGCACAGTTCCCGGACCCACGCGATTTCGTTTTTGTTTTCCGAAAGATGGGACTGAAGGGGGAGCATATATGTTTTTTGTATTTCCGCCAGTCCCCGGAAAAGTCCGTCGCTGCAGGAGGGGATGAACCGGGGGGTCAAAATGGGGCGGGTGTTTTGGTATTTTCCGCAAAGCCTGATCCATTCACGGGTTGCCGTGAGGGAAGTTTCCGGGTTGTTTTCCCCCCCCTCCCGCAAATTTTCCGGGCAGTTTCGGTCCATGTTTACCTTGCCCACAAAGCTCACCAGCCCCGATTCCTCCAGAAGATCCATTAAAAGGATCACGGCGGGCACATGGATTGTGGTGAAAAAACAGAACCGGGTATTAGGGCCTTTTTTCAGATCCTCAACCAGGAGGCTATAGGCCCGCCGGGCGTATTCAATATCCCCGTAACGGGCCTCCTCGGGGAAGGCCCGGGTTTCAAGCCATTCCAGCAGTTCCAGATCCATCCCCAGAGCCCGGAAACCATACTGGGGGGCGTGGGTATGCAGGTCGGTAAGGCCGGGGATGATCAACTTTCCCCCATAATTGATCAGAGGCAGGGATGCGTATTCCTCAGGCATCTGCGGAAATACCCCCGCTGACTTTCCATTCCGGCAGACGAGGAAACCTCCTTCCAGGGTTTTCAGGACCCCGGAGTTTTCGCAAAAGCAAAGGTCCCCCTGGAGGACAAAATTCACAGTATCCATCTTTCTATTATGCCCATTTCCGGATGTTCGTGCAATTCGTATAAAACATTGAGACACTTCACTTGTATTCCAAATAAATTAGTATTTTTAACCTTATGTAAGCGAAAACTTAGGAAAATCAGGATGAGTTTTTCGTACTTCAAAAAAATTGGCGATAGTAAACCGAACAGCAGTGGTCCGGTTTACTCCCACACATCCAGTTCCCTGTTTTTGAAAAAGTACTTCTTGTCTTTTTCGCCGATAACCCGGCAGGGAATGCCAAGGGCGACAACATTTGCGGGAATATCGTTCGTAACAACGCTGCCGGCCCCTATTACGGAATTATCGCCTATGGTTATGCCGGGAAGTATCTGGACGCTGGAGCCAATCCAAACATTTCTGCCGATATGTACCGGCAAATTGTATACATAATGGTTCTCCCGCAACACCGGCAATATGGGATGTCCCGATGTGGCGATCACCACGTTAGGCGCGATCATACAATAATCACCTATATAGATATGTTCGTCGTCCACCAGGATCAGATTCGCGTTACAATAGATGCCTCGTCCAAAATGCGCGTGATGACCGCCCCAATTTGCATGTAATGGCGTCTCAATATGACAGCCTTCACCGATTTCAGCAAACATTTCTTTAAGGATTTTTTGCCGTTTATCCTGTTCCGTCGGCCTTGTGAGATTGTACTCGTAGAGTTTTTCCTGAAATTCGAGCTGGTTTCCCATAATTGCCGGATCGTCATAATGGTACGGCAGTCCCTTCGCTTTTCTCTCTACATTGGTCATATAATGCTCCTCTTTTATATTTAATGATTATTAGAATATTTTTAATTTTTGATGATGCCTATCGTTATATTCCCTTTTTTTATAACTATCGTATCTGTTTTCAGGGATGGTTTTTACGTCCGGGTAATATTTTTCAGCCAGCCGTATTTAAAATAGTGCCTGAATATAAAGGGCATTTTGACAAATTCATCCAGAAACAGAATAAAGTAGACCACCATAGGCGGCAGCCGGAATACAAACGCGGTGAGTAATCCGGAAGGAACCGCAAAAACCCACATGGTAAAGATGTCGTTAATGAGACCAAAGCGGGAGTCCCCGCCGGCGATTCCGCAGACAAGCGCCGTCCGGCACAGCCGTCCCGCGTCCCTTTTGGCGTTTTCAAAATGCGACTGCCCAAGGGCATTACCCAGCATGATACCGCCGCCACCGGCAAGTCCGCCGGCGGTTATGGCCGCCAGATTGCGGACAACCGCGGAAGCGGCATTAGCAGCCGCCGGGTCGGAACCGAGCCCATGATAAGGGAGTACATGGCAAAGCCTATTCCCCATACCATGTAATTTCCTCCCACCGGCAGGCTGTAGTGCAGAAAGTCCCTGAAAAGCACCCTGTCAAAACGGATCATTTTTGTATGGTGATAGGGAGAACCAGTGCCGCAAGCTTCCTTCCAAAATGCGCCTTGGGTATCTTATTATTCATATTTTTATCTTCCTGGTTCCCTTGTAATTTAGTTATTATCAGGATATTCTTAATTATTGAGCGCCGTCCATGGTTATATTCGCTTTTTTTATAATTATCGTATTTTTCGTACAATTTGCCAAACTAAGGAGGGTGTATGTTCAAGCTCCTAGTCCGGGATGATATGAGCGAAGACGTACCTTATACATCATCGCACCTGCCTGTTTACTCCGTCCTATGGAAGCTTTCAAGTTTTTTGAATTACCGGGCCGACTGCCATTGGCATCCGGATCTGGAATTTACCGTTGTATTGGAAGGGGAAATGACTTACCAGGTAAACGGATGCTTGTATCAGCTCCACAGGGGTGACGGCATATTTGTCAACGCGAACCGCTTCCATTTTGGCGCCGGGGCTTTGGAACACGGCGATATTCCTGAATGTATTTTTCATTGCCTGCGGTTCAACCCTTCCCTGCTCTGCGCCCATCCGTATATTGAAGCGCGGTTCATCAATCCCCTGTTGTATGACAGCCGTTTTGACGCTCTGGTTTTTCCCGCGCCAGGAAGCGGTATGGATGCCGGTGATGGCCGGGAGAGCGAATGGAAGGCCCAGGCCCTTGAGCGTATTACGGCAATAATGGAATTGACCATAAAAGTTCCCGATGATTCGGCGCTGGAAACGCAATGCCGGCTTTACGATCTTTGGGCCTTGCTTTTCGCGAATACGATAAATCGTGCGAAGGACGAAAAAATCACGGTAAACCGGGAGGACCTTACCATTAAGCGGATACTTAGTTTTATTCAAAAAAACTTCAGTGAAAAAATTACTCTGGATGATATTGCAGAGGCGGGAATGGTATGCAGGAGTAAATGTTGTCGTGTTTTTAAGCAGGCCCTGAGGATAAGCGTTTTTGATTACCTTCTCAACTTCAGGATACGACAGAGCCTCGCTCCCCTTAGAAACGAGAGTATGAGCATCAGCGAAATAGCTTTAGCTTCCGGTTTTTCCACAGTCAGCTATTATGGGGAAATTTTCAAGCGCCTCCTTGGCATGAGTCCCGGTGAATACCGCCGTAAATTCCGTGCGGGCGAGCCGCTGCCGCAGGTGTAATAGAAAAATCCCTGATACAGTACCGTATATGTTTGACAATTTTTTGAACCCCGGGCAAAGCCGGGGATTGTCTTTAAAACTAATTTCGCCTGACTCGCAAATGATGACAGGCATCCGGCGTTCTTGTGCTGTTCCCAACCGGTAATGGTTCCGCTCCAAAACGCGGACTACCAGGCTTCGTTCAGGGCATCCAGGGTCTTGTATTTGTTTTTCAAGTATTCGCGGAATTTGGCCTGACAGAGGGGGCAGTGGCAGGCCCCGGAGTACTCATTGGAAATATGCCAGACC
>JAITBE010000143.1 GCA_031283755.1 Spirochaetaceae bacterium | reverse complement strand
GATCGTGAGGAGCCCTAAGGCCCCCCCCAGATGGAGAAGTTCTCCTAATTCCACGGCCGCTCCCAGGGCATCCCCGGAGTATCCCCCCAGGTGTTTTTGGTATTGCCGGGCAATGATCCGGGAGATCAGAGGACTCAACAGGGGAAGGCCGAAAAGGGAAAAAGAGGGAAGGGGAACAGCCAGGACTCTGGGACAGTTAAAGAAAAATCCGTATACCATCCCGGTTATTTCGGGTTTATCCGCTAAAAAAACAAGATTTTCCCCATATGTACCGGGAATTACCCAGGAGGGAACGGATAATTCCATCAGACAGTTTTGAAAATCATCGGGGTTCAGCCTTTTTTTTTGCCTTGGCGAGGAGCTTCAATTTTTTTACCGTTTCTTCTGAAAGAACGTGTTCCATTTTACAGGCGTCTTTTTCCGCGGTTACCGGGCTTACGCCGACGGTATCCCGAAGAAAGGAAGTAAGAAAATAATGTCGTTCCCGGATATCCGCAGCATGGGCAACACCCTTAGGGGTAAGGGCCACATTACTGTACCGTTCATGTTCCAACAGCCCTTGCTCTTCCAGGGTCTTTAAAGCGGTTAATACCGAAGGTTTTGATACCTTCAGACGGGCCGCGATATCCGTTACCCGGACCTCCCCTTCATCGGCAAGAAAACTCACCATTTCAAGATAGTCTTCTAAAGATTGGGTCATATCATTTTATTTTGGGCGATTTATCCGGACTTGTCAACCTTGCGATCGACGAAATATCAGGTACAATGGGCCTCCGCGGAATTGATACCAATTTTGTAAGGGCTGCGCTGTTTGGCCGCGGTAAATTACAGGGTATTAAATCCGGCTATCAAATGAACCTCCCGCCGCAGAGCCTCCCCACATGAGAGTATGCAGAGGGTATTAGACTTCATATCAAATAAAATACTTTATCATGTATGATATTTTATATATTTAAATTATAAATCATTCGATTGTATAAAAAAAATATACATTGTCATGTATTTTATCAGCATCCGGTACCGATCCTGCGGCCTTACCTTACAGTAAACTGACAGGATCCACATCCACTTCCACATAAACGCCGGTATCCCGGCCTTTTTTATACTGATCCAGGATGGTCCGGGCGGCGCTGTGGAGACCCCCCATGGAAGGACAGCGAAGGAGGAGCTGCCGCCGGTAATTTCCCGCGATGATCCCGATGGGACATTCCGCCGGACCCAAAAAATCCGCTCCCGGGGGCAGCCGGAGGCGGGCGATGGCGGCCATTCGTTCTACGGCTTTATCCGCCCGGACCGCTTCCCGGGCCCGGGCGGTAAGCCGGATAAGCCGGGTATAGGGAGGAAAGTTTAGGGCCTCCCGTTGGGCAAGTTCAGCCGCATAAAAACCCGTGACATCCAGGGCACAGGCCCGGGTAATGGCCGCCTCCTGGGGCCGCAGGGTCTGGACTATCACCTTACCGTCGGGAAAATAGCGCCCCGCCCGGCCCGCCACCTGGACGATCAGGGAAAAGGTCCGTTCCGCGGCCCTAAAGTCCGGGAGGTGGAGCCCGGTATCCGCCAGGACCACCCCCACGAGGCGTACTCCGGGGAAGTTCAAGCCCTTGGCCACCATCTGAGTCCCCAGGAGCAGATCGATACCTCCGGCTTTAAAAAGTTCCAAGGTTTCCCGAAGATTCCCCTTTTTTTCCGTAGTATCCGCGTCGATTCTGCGAACTCGCAATCCCGGAAAAGTCCGGCGGACCTCCTCTTCGATTAGTTCGGTCCCAAATCCGGTAAAGCCCGCTTCCAGGGAACCGCATTGGGGACAAACCCGGGGGGGAAGTATCGAATAACCGCAATAATGACAGATGGCCCGGCCCCGGCTTTTATGGTAGGTTAAGGATACCGAACAGTTACGGCAGGTCAATTCATACCCGCAGTTTCGGCAGTGGTAAAAATAAGCGAATCCCCGGCGGTTAAGAAAAAGAATGGTTTGTCTTCCCAACAGCGCGGTTTTATGGATCTCCTCTTTTAATTCTTCGGTAAGACACCCTTCGGTATGCTCCAGGCTGACCGGTACAATCTCCGGGGCGGCGCCACCGGAAAGCCGCCGGGTCAGGTCGAAGCGCCGGATGACGCCTTCTCCCATGAGTTTCCATGCTTCCGCCGACGGGGTAGCGGATCCCATCACCAGTTTGGCGCCGGAAAGGGAACCGCGGCGCATCGCCACCTGCCGGGCGTGGTAACGGGGGGTATTTCCGGATTTATAGGAACCGTCATGTTCTTCGTCAATGATAATGAGCCCCAGGTTCCGTACCGGGGCAAAAACCGCGCTTCGGGGTCCCACCACGATCCGGACTTCTCCCTTACGGATCCGCATCCATTCGGTAAGCCGGGCGCTGGGGCTCATCCCGGAATGGATGGTGGACGCCAGGGACCCAAAGCGCCGGCCTATGGCCTCTGCGGTCTGGTGGGTCAGGGATATTTCCGGGACCAGGTATATCACCGACTTGCCTTTTTTAAGCAGGACCTCCGCGGCCCGGAGAAATACTTCGGTTTTTCCCGAACCGGTTATCCCGTAAAGATAAAAGAGGGAAGGGGAGTCTCCCCTCTTTTCGGCGATGATCCCCTCCAAGGCTTGTACCTGTTCTTCCGACGGCTCAAGAATTTTTTCGGTGATCGGATCATCCGGAAAGGAAACATATTCCCCGGTCCGTCTTCCCGAGGGGATCATAGCCGACAGCGCTTCCCCTACTCCGCAGAGGTAATACCCCGCTACCCAGCGGGCAAGATTGATATCATCCCCGTCAAAAACAACTTCTCCATCCACCACCCGGCGGATAGGTTTGAGGGTTTCTTCCCCGATTTCCGCCTCCAGTTCCGTCTTTTCCCCGATAATATACCCCAGCCGTTCCCGCTTTCCCAAGGGGGCCATAGCCCGTTTACCCTTACCGGCTTCGCCCTTAGCATCGGCGAGGTAAGTAAAAACTTCATTTCCCTGGAGAGGAATATCAAAAACCAGATCGAAATAGGCCATGCTAGGGATTTCTCTCCGCGGCTTCCCGGGCATAGGCCTGATCCAATTCGGATAGCTTTACCCGAAGAACCTTAAGGTCCTCCCAAGCCGGGCGTTTTTTGGATTCGTCCCGGAGGAGGGCGCTGGGATGGTACGTGGGGAGCAGGGGGATCCCCTTATATTCGGTAAAATGGCCCCGGAGACTTCCCAGGGATGCTGCGGTTTCCAGCAGAGTTTGAACGGCGGTCCTTCCGGCGCTGAGGATTACCCGGGGTTTTAAGATGGATATTTGCCGGGTCAAAAAGAGGGCGCACGCCGCGGCCTCTTCCGGCAGGGGCTCCCGGTTATTCGGAGGGCGGCATTTTACCACATTGGCGATGAAACAGTTTTTATTCCGAAAAAGGCCTATGGAGGCGAGCATCCGGTCTAAAAGCTGTCCCGCCTTCCCCACAAAGGGCCTGCCCGTGAGATCCTCATCGGCTCCGGGACCTTCTCCCACCACCAGCACCAGGGGTCGGTTTACCCCTTCCCCGGGAACCGTCTGGGTCCGGGTCCTGTGGAGGGCGCAGGCGGTACAAAGCCGGATCCGGCCGGCCACGATTTCCAGGGTATCCGCTTCCTCCGGGAACCCATTCAGGTACGGATCTTCCGGTTCCCCGGAGGAAGGCGGAATCTCATCATCGGAAAATTGATACGCTTCCCGGAGCCGTTTGTAACCGTCCCGCAGGCTGTCGCCGGTAATATCGAGAAAAAGGGCAAGCTTTTTTTTTTCTTCGGCAGTCATCATATCCTTATATTCCGTTATACCCCGGATATGGTTTATGATCAATTATGGTAGCAATTATCACAATTTTATAATACTATTATTAATCAGTTCAGCTTTATGCGGAAAAGCGGACAGCTTTAGTTTTAAGCTTTACCGTTTTTCCCAATGATTTTTCAAACCTAACCGAAGTTTGAAAAAGATTCTAAACGTATGAGGAGGATTATATGCAAGGAACCATGAAGGGGGCTTTCCTTCCTGGAAACAGTACCGCTGTTCTTAAAGAGTATCCAATCCCTACCCCGGGTTGGGGACAGGTATTGGTTAAGACCAAGGCGTCCACTATCTGCGGCAGCGATATCCGCGCGATTTACCGGGAACACCAGGGGAAGGGTCCCGAAGGGTACCAGGGAGTTATCGCCGGCCACGAACCCTGCGGTCAGGTGGTAGAGGAAGGTCCGGGGATCCGGCGGTTTAAAAAAGGTTCCCGGGTAGTGGTGTACCATATCTCAGGATGCGGAGTCTGTCATGATTGCCGTATGGGGTATATGATATCCTGTTCATCCCCCTTAAGAGCCGCTTACGGCTGGCAGCGGGACGGGGGTATGGCGGAATATATCCTCTGCGATGAAAAGGACCTGGTGGAGCTCCCCGATGAATTGACCTATGCCGATGGCGCCCAGGTTGCCTGTGGTTTTGGTACGGTATATGAGGCCATACAAAAAGTAGGGGTCAGTGGAAACGACTCTATCCTGGTGGTGGGTCTTGGCCCCGTGGGCCTCGCCACCCTTATGCTCTGCCGGGCCATGGGAGCCCAGCGCCTTTATGGCATTGAGGGGAATCCTCTCAGGGTAGAACTGGCCAAAAAGCTCAATTTAGCGGATAAGGTTCTTGCTCCGGCGGAAACCAATGTGGAGGAGATTCAAAGCCTTACCGGGGGACATGGGGTGGAACGGGCCTTTGACTGTTCCGCCAATGACGCGGGCAGGGGTACGGCCATCCGGGCCGCCCGGCAGTGGGGAAAAATAGCCTTTGTCGGAGAAGGAGGAACCGTTCATTTTAATCCCAGCCCGGATATCATCCACCCCCAAAAAACCATATACGGAAGCTGGGTTACCAGTATCTGGCTCATGGAAAACCTCGTAGAGGAGCTGGTCCGGTGGAAAATTCATCCCGAAGACCTCATCACCCACCGCTTTTCCCTGGAAAAGGTGGCCGATGCCTATAAACTTATGGCGGAAGGAAACTGCGGTAAGGTCGCCGTATGTTTTGATGAGGAACTAAAATGATCCATAAGCCGGTCCTTTCAGCGGGGAATCATAGGGTTTTTCCCCAGGGACCGGGCCGTATCCGCCAGGGCTTGTACTTCCCGTAGGTCCGGGGCCTTAAAGCTATCCCAAGCCGGATCAAGACAATTTCCCGGCCTGAAGGGCCTAAAATACCAGGGAGACCTGTCCGTGAGGGGGGCGAGATTCCGAATATCCTCTTCGGTGATAAAGTTCCGGGGGAATACCAGGGTGCGAAATTCCCGGCTTATACCGGAAGATAGGATCAGGGCGGCGCTTTTTTCCAGCTCCCCTCCGGGATCCTTTAGCCCCGGGTCTGCCGTAAGAATTCCGTATCGTTTTGGGGCCAGTTTGAGGTCCAGGGCGATATAATTGGGCCGGGTTTCGTTATCTTTAAAGAGTTCTGCCAGGACGGCGCTGGCCATACCGTTGGTGTCGAGTTTTACCGGCAGCCCCAGCCCCTTGATAAACCGGATCAGGGCGAAAATACCCCGGTATAACGTGGGTTCTCCCCCGCTGATAACCACGCCCCCGAGGACAGAACAGCGTTTTTTGAGGTGTTCCAGGGCCTCCTCCAGAGAGACCAGCCCTTCCCCGGGGCCTGCGAGGAGTTCCCGGTTGTGGCACCAGGGACACCGGAGGTTGCACCCGGGAAAAAAAAACACCGCCGCTACTTTTCCAGGATAATCCACCAGACTGGTCTTCCGCAGGGCTAGTTTGGTATCCATTTACGATTCGGCGGCGGGGACGACATCTTCGGTCCGGGCATTAATGCTACCCCGGAGGGGACGTATCTTCAACCGGTCCCCGGGTTTTGTATCCTCAGAACGGCGAAGGATTTTTCCGGTTTCTTCATTAATAACTACCGAAAATCCCCGTTCCAGAATCGCCCGGGGACTCCCCGCCTCAAGTCCGGTCAGGGCGAGTTCCAGCCGCCGGCGCAGGAGGGAGAGCCGCTCCGAAAGGCAGTGCAGGAGTTTCTCCTTGGCGTCGTCAAACCGTACCAGCCGGGGCTGCAGGATGGAGCGGAACCGGTACTCCAGATCCTCCATACCGAAGGGTTTGGTGAGGAGCCTGCCCCGGTCAATCCGGGAAGCCATAATTCTGTGGAGGAACTCCACCTGCTCCCGTACCCATCCCAGGGTCTCCTGCCGATGGGCGCTCACCAGTTCCGCCGCCGCCGATGGGGTAGGGGCCCGGAGATCCGCGGCAAAATCCGAAAGGGCCCAGTCAATTTCATGACCCACCGCGCTGACAATGGGAATCGCCGAGGCTGCCACCGCCCGGACCACGGCCTCCTCGGAAAAGGGTAGAAGGTCCTCCAGGGAACCTCCGCCCCGGCCGACGATAAGCACCTCCGCCAGATGCCACTGGTTTGCCTGTTCGATCCGCCGGGCGATAATGGTCCCGGCCTCATTCCCCTGTACCGGGGCGGGGAGGATGATCACCCGGATTCCCCCGGCCCGGCGGGCCAGGATGTTGAGGATGTCCCGTACCGCCGCACCGGTGGGGGAACTCACCACCCCTACGGTTTCCGGGAAACGGGGGATGGGCTTTTTTCGTACCTCATCAAAAAGCCCTTCCGCGGCAAACTGCCGTTTCCGCTTTTCCAGCAGGGCCAGCAGGACACCGGCGCCGGCTTCTTCGATTTCCTCGCATATTATCTGATAGGATCCCCGCTGGGCATAAACCGAAACACTCCCCCGGACCCGCAGGAGCATCCCATCCTTGGGTTCAAAGGAAAGATAGCGGAGGCGGTTTTTGAACATCACCGCCGATATCGACGCTCCCGCATCTTTTAGGGTAAAGTAGAAGTGCCCTGTACTGGAGGGCCGGAAATTAGACAATTCCCCCTCTACGGTTATATGGGCAAAGGCCCCCTCAAGATTCTGACGGATCCGTTCTGTAAGTTCCGAAACCGAAAATTTTTGGCTTCCATCCATGGCAAGGAGTATACATCATAGGGGATAGAGGGTGAAGGGAGTCAGGCCGGGACAAAAAACAAATGCTTTGTTCCGGCGTCAGGAATAATAATATCCCAGGATATCCACACTAAATTTATTACGATCCCCCCGATAACGGGCAATAGAAAATTCTACCGGCATAGGGGCATCGTCGGAAGAAGCAACGGTTCGCACAAGGATAAGCGCCTTATTTTTAGTGATTTGTAACAGCTCCGCTTCTTGACGACGGGCATTGATCGCTTCGATTTCCCTGCGTACCCGATTGACCCTTACCTGGTATATATCCTCCAAAGATTGGTATAGAGAATTAACGGTAAAATCAACATCCATGAGCTTTAGGTACTGTTCATAGGGTAAAAAGGTTTCCACATACACCAGGGGCACCTGATCGGCTAAACGCACCCGGCTCAGATAAATCAGGGGCGCATCCAGGGGAAGTCCGAGTTTTTCGCTGGCCTCATGGGGACCGGTAAGTTTTTCAAGTTTTATCACCAAGGTTTGGGGGGTAAGCCCTTTGGATTTCATCTCCTGATTAAAGGTTTCCAGTTTACTTAAAAAACACTCCTCCACCTTGGGGTTGGATATAAAGGTCCCCTTCCCCTTATAACGGCTCAGGTACCCTTCATTCACCAATTCGCTTAAGGCCTGGCGTATGGTGGGACGGGAGACATTGAGGACCTCACAGAGTTCGTTTTCCGGCGGAAGCATACTCCCTTCCTGAATCGCCGCATTTTCAATTAAAGTGAAGATCTGTTTTTTTAGTTGATAATAAAGAGGTATAGGTATGTTTTTATCAAGTTTGATCGAGTTGAATATACTGTCCATAATACCCCTTTTATCTTTATACCCACCGAGGATTATCTATGACTAGGGGTTTACCATCCTCTCCTTCAACTACCAGCTTACGGTATCCCTTAGTCTCAATGGTAGCGTAATTATGACCCGCGTCCCCGCGAAAAACAAAAAACGAAACCATAGGAACCTTTCCGGTATTTATGCTACGGTGGGCATAACATGGCGGCACATAAATAGCCTTACCCGGTTCCATCGGATAAAACCCCGCATCCCCCTCGGGGTTTTCTAAAAGCATACCCCCTTCTCCGGATAAAGTATAGTACACCTCCGCGGTTTCAAGGATCGTATGGAAATGCCCTTTGGTCATAAAATATTCATTGCCAATTTTTCCCGGATAGGTGATGGATGTGCCAAAGGCAAGATCGCTGGAATTTTCAGGTACGCCGAGTTCATAAAACTCATACACCAGGGGATCCCCCCCCGCCACCGCCTTTTCAAAGGAGGCCGTATCGTTATACATGCCTTTCATCTGGGAAAGGTACCGTTTGGTGGATACCGCGGTCTGAGAAAATCCGTCTTTAAGGGAAAAATCCAATAAAAATCCCCGAGCCCAATCATAAGTCTTTTTTTCCGCCATAGTTATTTATCTCCTCTATTCTTTTGCGATAGCGCTTAATCGTACCAACATCGGCTGGTCGATGGTTATGTGAAAAACTTCGGCAATTACCTGGGTCCAACCATGGATAAAATAATTCCACCCGTCTTCCACATGGAGGTTTTTCGCTTTTTTCTGAGCCTCCGCCTGATATTTAAAGATCAGATCCCCCCGGTAATTGATTTCCCACACAAGGCTATTTTCGGGATACGAAACGGCGTCTGTTGTGGGAGAACCGGGGGCATCCTTACCGAGTCCGGTGGCGTTGACCACCAGGGAATAGGGGGGCAGGGTGGCAATAAGTTTATCGTTATCCGCCGGGGTTGGACAATGTAAATACCGGATATCGATTTTTTTGTTAAGCCCTTGTAAGGCCGCCGCCGCCGATTT
>JAITBE010000070.1 GCA_031283755.1 Spirochaetaceae bacterium | reverse complement strand
GCCGCGGTACTAGGATCGCCGTTGGCGCTTTGGAGATCAAACACCGCGTCGATTCCTCTGGCCGTGATCCGATCCTGAATTCCCTGTTCACAGGCATCCAAAGCCGGGTGGGACGTGATCTTGGATATACCGATTTTGATCTGTCCGCCGGCCGGTTTTCCGCCCTGCCCGCTCGCCGCTGCCAGAGATATGACTGTACAGCACAAAACCACCGCCATCATCGTTTTCTTCATAGAAATACTCCTTTCATGTTTCTATATATAATAACAAGCGTAATATAGATTTTTTATCGTTTTATGTCAAATGGTTATGGAAAAAACAGAGGAAATAATGAAAAAAAGCGGCTGTTGAACTGGTTCCAAAATCGGTTATTTGGCAACCAGCTCTATTATACGGCACGAGGGAAACCGCACCGTTATGGCGGTTCCCTCGCCCACGGCGCTGGAGACGGTAATTTCCGCCTGGTATTTTTCCGCGATATGTTTGACAATGGCCAGCCCCAGGCCCGTACCCCCCGACGCCTTGGACCGGCTTTTGTCCACCCGGTAAAACCGCTCGAAGATCCGGCTCTGGTGCTCCGGGGGAATCCCGATTCCCGTATCCCCTACGGTTACCGACGGGACCCCGCCTTCGGAACTCACCTTCACCCGGACGCTGCCCCCTTCCCGGTTATACCGTACCGCGTTGTCACAGAGGTTCCGGACCAACTGTTCCAGGAGCCCCCGGTCGCCCCTGACCACGGCGTCCTCCCCAACCAGCTCAAAACAAAGGTTTTTTTCTTTTGCCAGGGGGGTAAGACTTTCAATACATTCGGCGGCAATCTCCCGGAGGCCGCAATTTTCTTCCTCCGGGGGAAGGAGGAAATTCTCCAATTCCGAGAGCTTGAGGATATCCGTGATCAGGGAAAGAAGCCGCAGGGATTCCCGTTCGATCTTTCCGGCGAATTCCCGTTCCATACCTTCCCCGGCCATGCCGTTGGCAATAAGCTCCGCGTAGCCCCGGATAGTGGTCAGGGGAGTTTTTAGCTCGTGGGACACGTTGGCGGTGAATTCCCGGCGGATATTCCCGGATTTTTCCATATCCGCGGTGAGTTGTTCCATCTCGGTCTTTTGCTGGTGCAGCAGGGCCATCTGGTCCTGCAGATCCCGGTTCTTTTCCGCCAGGGCGGAGATAAAGGGAGCCAGCTCCGGGTAGGGGGGGGTCAAATCCGCCGAATCCAACTGGTCCGCCAATTTCCCCATGGGGAGGATGATCCGCCGGGTCATGGTGGAAGCAACAACCCGGCAGCCGATAAAAAGTCCGCCATAGAGGAGGCCGAACAGGGGCAGGGCCCGGAGCAGGATTATCCCGAGGGTATCTATCCGCCGGGAAAGGCGCAGAACCCTCCCGTCGTCCCGGCGGAGGGCGTAATACACCATCAACCTCCCCAGAGTACCGGAACGCCGCAGGGCCCAGCCCTCCCCGGAGGCCAGAGCGGCCCGTACCTCCGGCCGGTCCCCGTGGTTGTCCATGGCGCCCGATTCCGCCTGGGTGTCCAGGAGTACCGTTCCCGCCGGGTCCACCACCGTGATCCGGCTTACCCCCTCTTCCACCGGGAAGCGGGCGGCGCCGGAGAGATCCAGCCGGCAGAGAAACCGGGCCTCGGAGCGGAGGTCGTGCCGGACCTGCTCCAGGAGGATGCGGTAAAAAAAGAAGAGGCTTGCCAGGGCCGTTATCCCCAGGACAACCATACTGATCAGGCAAAGGTACCGGTAAATTTTACGTTTCATATAAAAATTATGGAGCCCGGTTCAATTTTCACTCTCCCCTATTTTATAACCCACATGGCGGACCGTCAAAATATAACAACCCGCGGAACCGAGCTTTTTCCGCAGGGTACGGATATGGATGTCCACGGTCCGGGTCTCTCCGATATAATCAAACCCCCATACTTCGTTGATCAGCCGTTCCCGGGTAAAAACCACATCGGGGTAGGATATGAATTTTTTAAGGAGCTCAAATTCTTTGTAGGTAAGCTCCCGCTTTTCCCCGTCCACGGTGACCAGCCATTTTTCCTCATCCATGGTGATGGATTTAAAGGTCAACAGCGCCGCTTTGCCGCCGCCGTCGGCCCGGCGGAGTACCGCCCGGACCCGGGAGAGCAGTTCCATGACCCCAAAGGGTTTGACCACATAATCATCCGCCCCCAGGTCCAGGCCCTTCACCTTGTCCATCTCCGTGGTTTTGGCGGTAACCAGAATCACCGGGATCGAAGCGGTTTGGGATTGGGAACGGAGCCGCTTTAGGATGGAAAGGCCGTCCTCGTCGGGGAGCATGAGATCCAGGATCACCAGCCGGGGTTGGATGGTTTTCAGGGCCTGCCGGAATTCAGTGCCCGAAGCAAACCCCCGGGCATCAAAGGCCGCTCCGGTCAGGGAATAAAGTTCCAAATCCCGGATATCCGGGTCGTCCTCCACCACGTAAATCAGGGGCTTTTCCATATCACTCCGTACAAGGCTCCCCTAATCCGGACGCTGCCGGTGACGGCCGGTAACGGCAAAAAAAGTCCATTCCGCCACATTACAGGCATGATCGGCAATCCGTTCCAGGTATTTGATCACCATAAGCCAGCTCAAGGACTCGGGGGCCAGGTCCGGCGATTTTTTAACCTGCTCCGCCAGGTTTTCCCGGATTTTAATAAAGTATTTATCCACCCGCTCATCATTGTCAATCACCGAATTAGCCACTATCTCATCTTTTTCCACAAAGGCCTTGATGCCGCGGTTGAGCATATTCCCGGTCTGATCTATCATGTGGTCCAATTTTTTTATTTTAATCTGAGGCTTTTTTAAAATCATGGCATATTTGGCCAGATCCACTATCTGGGCCCCGATACGGCCCAGATCGGTGATCATCTTCAGGGTCCCCGCCACCAGGTGCAGGTCCCGGGCTACGGGCTGCTGGGTGAGGAGCAGGTGCATACAGAGGATCTCGATGTCCCGCTCCATCTGGTATAACTCCTCATCCGCTTTCACCACTTCCTCCGCCGCCGCCTTATCCCCGGTAAGCAGGGCTTCCCGGGCCAGGGCAAAGGTTTCCTCGATCCGGCTTCCCATTTTTAGAACCAGGTCGTCGATTTTTTTCAACTGGAGTAAAAATTCCTTCCGCATCTCTCAAGCTCCTTTTTTAACACCCAAACAGTGCCAGGCACCCTCCGGCCTCTTCTCTACGCCAGCGGGTGAACGCAGGCTCCCCAGGGGGGGAACGCCTTTCCCCCCGTGAGCGTCTCTGGAATTCCTCGCCGGAGGAGACAAGGGACCGGGGTTCCGGAACCCCGGTCCCCGGGCTCCGCAGGCGAATTCTACAGGTTAGCGAGCGGAGGGAAAGGCGTTCCCCCCCTGGGGAGCCTGCGTTCACCCGAACCTTCCGGTCACATAATCCTCGGTCCGCCGGTCCTGGGGCCGGGAAAACACCGCTTCTGTTTTATCGTATTCCACCAAATCCCCCAAAAGCAAAAAGGCGGTCCGGTCCGATATACGGGCGGCCTGCTGCATATTATGGGTAACGATGATAATGGTGTATCGTTCCTTTAGTTCCGCCATAAGGTCTTCGATCTTGAGGGTGGAAATCGGGTCCAGGGCCGAGGTGGGTTCGTCCATCAGGATAAGTTCCGGGTCCACCGCCAGGGCCCGGGCTATACAGAGCCGCTGCTGCTGCCCCCCGGAAAGGGCCAGGGCGCTTTTTTTAAGCCGGTCCTTCACCTCATCCCAGAGGGACGCCGACCGCAGGGAGCCTTCCACGATTTCGCCCATCCTCACCTTGTCCCGGATCCCCTGGGTCCGGGGTCCAAAGGCTATATTGTGGTATATGCTCATGGGAAAGGGATTGGGTTTTTGAAAAACCATGCCTACCCGGCGTCTGAGGCTGTCCACATCCACCCCGGGCGCGTAAATGTCCCCGCCGTCCAGGCTGACCTTGCCCGCAATCCGAAAATCCTCTACCAAATCGTTCATCCGGTTCAGGGTTTTAAGGAGCGTGGATTTTCCGCAGCCCGAAGGGCCGATCAGGGCGGTGATCTCCTTTTCCCGAAAATCCATGGTTATCCCGTGGAGGGCCTTAAAACCGCCGAAAAACACATCCAGGGATTCGGTTTTTATTTTTGCCATATTGATATCCTTAAATCCGGGTAACCCGCCGGGCTAATACCGCGGAAAACCAGTTTATCCCCGCGGTCAGGGCCAGGAGTACCACTGCGGTGGCGTTGGCCTCGTTGGTGTAGAGCCCTTCACTGGAAAGGGCGTACAAATGGACCGCCAGGGTCCGGCCCGAGGAGAGGAGGTTCCGGGGTATCTGGGGGACGGTACCGGCGGTGTAGATCAGGGCGGCGGTCTCCCCCAGGATCCTTCCGATACCCAGGATCACCCCGGCAAGAATCCCCGGCCCCGCCGAGGGAAGGACGATCAAAAAAATGGTACTGAGTTTTCCCGCCCCCAGGGCAAAACTTCCCTCCCGGTATGCTTGGGGAACCGAATGGAGGGCCTCCTCACTGGTCCGGATGAGGAGGGGGAGGATCATGATGCCTAAGGTAAAGGCCCCGGAGAGCAGGGAATAACCCCAGCCCAGGGAGGTCACGAAAAAAAGAAGGCCAAAAAGACCGTAAACGATGGAAGGGAATCCCGCCAAGGTCTGAGCGGCCGCCCGAACTATCCGAACCAGCCGGCTGCCGGATTTAGCGTATTCCGCCAGGTAAATCGCCGTGGCTATGCCCAGGGGAAGGGCAATCGCCAGGGATAGGATCGTTATCAGGATGGTGTTGATCAGGGCCGGAAGGAGGGATACGTTTTTAGTGGTATAAACCGGCGACCACAGGGATCGTTTTAAATGGGGAATACCCCGGACGAGAATATATCCTATAATCAGGAGGAGGATGGCAAAGGTGAGGGCGGCGAAGCCCACCACCAAAACCCGCAGAACCAAAGAGAAGGGGTCCCGTTGTTTCAGTATCCGGGCCTTCATAGTTCCCCCTTATAAAAGACTACGGTTATGTTGAGGAGCAAAACCAGAACGAAAAGGACCAATGCGGTGGCGAATAAGGCCCCCCGGTGCAGATCCGATGCGTAACCCATTTCAATCACGATGTTGGAGGTGAGGGTCCTGACCCCTTTTAAAATCCCTGTGGGGATCCGGGCCTGATTTCCCGCCACCATGATCACCGCCATGGTTTCTCCGATGGCCCGGCCTATTCCCAGGATGATACCTGCGCCGATCCCCCGGCCGGCCGAGGGGAGGACCACAAAAAAGAGGCTCCGTTCCCGGCTGGCCCCCAGGGCCCGGGCGTTTTCATAATACGCCGTGGGTATGGCCCGGATGGCCGCCTCGCTGACCCCGATAATGGTGGGGAGGATCATAATTCCCAGGATGACCGAAGCGGTAAGGAGGCTCATCCCGGTCCCGCCGAAGAGGTCCCTGACCAGGGGAACCAGTACGATAAGGCCGAAAAACCCGTACACCACCGAGGGGATCCCCGCAAGGAGGTCCGTAGCGGGTTTCAACAGCCGGTATAACCGGGCAGGACAATAGTTGGCCAGGAAAACCGCCGCGAAAATTCCCACCGGGATCCCAAAGATCATGGCCCCGATGGTGACATAAATACTCCCCAGGATCATGGGGAGTATCCCGAATTGGGGAGGTACATCCGAAGGGGACCATTCCTTCCCCAAAACCAGGGGGAAAAGCCCTATTTTTCCTACCGCGGGGAGGCCGCCTGAGAAAAAATAAACACATATCAGCAGGAGGACCAACACGGAAAATATCGCCGCCCCCTGAAAAACCTTCCGCATGATCCCTTCTTTGTCCATACCCTGTCCTTTTCCGTTCTAACCCCGGACTTGCGGGTCCGGGGTTTTGTGGCTTACCTAAGCCCTTCCCAAAAGGCGAGCTCCCCGGTAAAAATCTGCTTTACCTGGGCGGAACTGAGGCCGCTCAAGGGGTTGTTGGGGTTGACGATCACCGCGATCCCGTCGATGGCGATCACCGTGGGGGTAAGCTGGGCCTTTTCCGT
>JAITBE010000069.1 GCA_031283755.1 Spirochaetaceae bacterium | reverse complement strand
CCGGTGCTGCCGGGGGTTCCGGCAAAGGCGGCGTCCAGGCCCGGATCTATGGTACCGGGATTAAAGACCGCGAAAATACCAACCACCTGTTCATTGGAGAGTACGACGGATCGTATAAACTGATCGAAGCGGCTGCGCTGTGCGCCTGCTTCGGCGGAGTCATAATCGGCCATCGCGTCCGCCAGGGTATGGGCAATACGCAGATAAGCCTCATACTGCATCTGAAGGATCCGGGCCTGTTCCGCGGCGAGCCGTTCCTGACTCTCCAGGGCGGTGTCCATTTGGGTTGAAGCCGCGAGGCTGAGCAAAGTGACGGACAAGGATACTCCGGCGATAATCAAGATCAACGTAACGATGATGCTTAAGCGGTACCTTAGTTTCATATTTGTTCCTTTTCTTGCGGTACGGAAATTAATTTAAGGGGGCCGCCGATACCGGATCGTACTGCGGAAAAAGGCCCATGTATCACCAAAAGACACCCCCTTTGATACTTATTTTAGATGCCTTAGATACCCGGAAAGCAGCCTCCTGATAAAACGGCGGAAAGCGCCGTTCAAATTACTACGCGAACCGGTCTCAAAACCCAGGCAAATTTTGAAACCGGCTCACTTTGGCACGGTTCTTGCCGGGGGGGGTAAAAAATCAAAACATACATAATGGGGAAGAGTTAAAGGACAGGTTATAGCTCATGGCTTCCTCTTTTTTGCCGACCGGCTTACCACCGGGGCCCCTTTCACTATGATAAAACCATACCAATATTGTATATCACATTATGGCCTGGAAGTCTAGTCCTAAATAACCGGATAGGATCATGGTTATCTTTTTTCAGGGGGTAGGCCTACTCAAATGCGGGCATACCGTTTTTTACCTCAAAATGCGACGTGTTCATATTCGATCATGCCATTGAACCGTGCATGGGAATACTTGCATTATCACCGGGGAGGGTTTAGAATAAAAAAGTGTGGAACTGGTTTTGAAACCAGTTTAAGGAGGTATATATGGCGAAAATTGTACTAATTGGGGCAAATCACGCGGGAACGGCGGCGGCTAATACTATTTTAGATAATTATCCGGGAAATCAACTGGTTATTTTTGACGGCAACAGTAATATCAGTTACCTGGGCTGCGGTACCGCCCTGTGGGTAGGACGGCAAATCGACGGATCCGACGGACTTTTTTATTCTTCCAGGGACATTCTGGCTTCTAAAAAGGCAACGGTTCACATGGAAACCCTGGTGGAAAAGATAGATTTTGGAGCCAAAAAGATTGTTGCCAAGGATAAGACCGGAAAAGAAATCGCCGAATCCTACGATAAACTTATCCTGGCCACGGGGTCCCTTCCCATTATTCCCAAAATCAAGGGCCTGGATCTGCCCCAGGTGGCGTCTGCCAAACTTTTCCAGGACGGCCAGAAGATCAACAGCCTCCTGGACCAGGGGGATATTAAAAACGTCGCCGTGGTGGGGGCGGGTTATATCGGGGTAGAGTTAGCCGAAGCGGTACGCCGCCGGGGTAAAAACGTTCTGCTCTTTGAGGCGGCCAATACCAGTCTTTCCACCTATTACGACGACTGGTTTACCCAGGACATGGACAAGATCCTTAAGGACAACAACATCGCCCTGCACTTCGGCGAGCTGGTACAGGAGATAAAGGGGGAATCCAAGGTACAGGGGATCACCACCAACAAGGGGGAATACCCCGTGGATATGGTGATTATGGCCATCGGATTCCGGCCGAATACCGCCCTGGCCGCGGGGGAACTGGAGACCTTTGCCAACGGCGCCTATAAGGTTAACCTCAGGCAGGAAACCAGCAAACCCGGGGTATATGCCATTGGAGACTGCGCCACGGTGTACAGCAACGCCATTGAAAACACCGCCTACATCGCCCTGGCGACCAACGCGGTCCGCAGCGGGGTGGTGGCGGGTCACAATGCCGGAGGCACCCCCCTGGAATCCATCGGGGTGCAAGGCTCCAACGGGATCTGCATCTACGGCTACAAGATGGTGTCCACCGGGCTTAACCTCAAGGCCGCGGAAAAGGCGGGGTATACCCCCATCTACACCCAATTTGAGGATACCCAAAAACCGGCGTTTATTAAGGAAGATAACCACCGGGTTAAAATCCGTATTGTCTACGACAAAAAGACCCGGCGGGTATTGGGCGCCCAGATGGCATCCTATCAGGATATTTCCATGGGGATCCACCTGTTCTCCCTGGCCATAGAGGAAAAGGTAACCATCGATAAACTTAAACTGCTGGATATCTTCTTCCTGCCCCACTTCAACCAGCCCTATAACTATATCACCATGGCGGCTCTTACGGCTCAGTAAACCGGGATTCTCTTTTTAAGGAACTTTCCCAAAACCAACCTGGTTTTGGGAAAGGTTTTTTTGAAACGCCGCTCTGTACTTTTTCCCTGTTTTTTTATAAGATACTTTTTATATGCCTATCAGAATACCCATAACCCTGCCCGCTTATAATGCCCTCAGGGAAGAGAATGTATTTGTTATGACCGAAGCCAGGGCGGAACATCAGGATATACGCCCCCTTAAGGTTGCCATTATAAACCTTATGCCTACTACGGTGGATACGGAAATTCAGCTTCTAAGGCTCCTGGGGAATACCCCCCTTCAGGTGGATATCAGTTTTCTCAGAATGGGAAGCCATGAATCCCGGAACGCCCCCCCGGGACATCTGGAACGGTTTTACGTGAATTCCAAAAAGATAGTCCGGGAGCAGATCCGGTTTGACGGCCTCATCATTACCGGGGCGCCGGTGGAAACCCTGGATTTTGAGGAAGTCGATTATTGGGATGAACTGGCGGCAATATTGGATTATTCCGTCGCCAATGTCTGGTCTACCCTGCATATCTGCTGGGGGGCCCAGGCCGGGTTGTACCGGCGTTACGGGGTGCCCAAAAAAATCCTCCCCCGGAAGCTCTTCGGCATCTTTCCCCACCGGGTCAAGGAGCAGTACACCACCCTGTTCCGGGGCTTTGATGATGAATTTCCCGCGCCCCAGTCCCGGCATACCGAATGCGCCCGGGACGCCATAGCCGCGGAACCGGCCCTGACCATCCAGTCCGAAAGCGACGAGGCGGGGGTATTTATCGTAACCGCCCGGAACGGCAGGGAGGTCTATGTTACCGGTCATCTGGAATACGATCCCCTGACCCTGGACCGGGAATACCGCCGGGACATCGGCAAGGGGCTTACCATCGACATCCCGAAAAACTACTACCCCGGGGACGATCCCGGAAAACCGCCGGTGGTCCGTTGGCGGGCCCATGCGCACCTCTTCTTCTCTAATTGGCTCAATTATGTATATCAGGAGACCCCCTATAACCTGGATGACCTTGAGTAAAATTTTGGAGGGTGAAATACCCTGGGGCATGGCCGCTGGCTTCCAATCGGCTGAAAGGGCCAAGACCGGCTGTTCGCTGCCGGTTTTGGCCCCTTCCGGGTTTGAAACGCCTTTTCAAACCCGATCTAGTTAAAAAAAGCGCTTTTTTTTAAAAAATTTTAATTTTTTTTTATTTTTTCGCTTGACATAATTTTATTTTTCCTTTATATTCCTAGTATATTTATAAAATTAATAAGTTATAAATATAGTTAAAAATAGTGTTCTGGCGTTCTTACCGACGCAGCCTTTGGAACTCTGTTCCGCTTCCTCCTCCAGGGCGGCAGAAAAGTTTTTTCTGCCGCCCACCTTTTATGGGAGGGCGGTGATAGGGGCTTTCCGGCGCCAGACATCCCGTTCCTTTAAGGGCGGCCCCGCTTCTTTTCAAAAAAATAGTAGAAAATTCGGAAAAAATGTAGTATAATAAATAGAGTTTTTCAAAATTGAGCGAGTTTTGAAAAGGTCCGGACATCTCAGGTTATTGCTTCAAAGAGCTGGCCCTGCCAAACCGTCAGACACTGAAACAGCCTTGGGATTCGGAGAAATTTACGGAGGAGGTAATCTATGAAGGAACTTAAGGGTTCAAAAACAGAGGCTAACCTGCAGGCGGCCTTTGCCGGGGAGTCTCAGGCCAGGAACAAATATACCTATTACGCGTCAAAGGCGGAAAAAGAAGGGTACCATCAGATAGGGGCCATATTCCGGGAAACCGCGGAAAACGAAAAGGAACACGCCAAGATCTGGTTCAAGCTGCTCCACGGGAACGATATACCCGATACCGCGACCAACCTCAAGGACGCCGCGGACGGAGAAAACTACGAATGGACCGATATGTACGCGGGATTCGCCAAAACCGCCAAGGAGGAGGGCTTTGATCAGATCGCCGCGTTGTTTCAACTGGTGGCGGCCATAGAAAAAGAACACGAGGAACGGTACCGCAAACTGCTTGCCAATATCTCAGGGGGGCTGGTCTTCTCCCGGGAAGGAGATACGGTATGGCAATGCGCCAACTGCGGCCACATCATCATCGGCAAAAAAGCCCCGGAACTCTGTCCGGTCTGTAAACATCCCAAGGGGTATTTCCAGATAAAAGCGGCCAATTATTAGCCCGGAGGAGGCGGTAAATTTAAAGCCCCCGGGAGAAAACACCGGCCGGGGCTTAGAGCGTCGCCAGCATGACGGCCTTAATCGTATGTTTCCGGTTTTCCGCCTCGTCCCAGGCCCGGCTTTGGGGGCCGTCAATGACCTCGGAGGTAACCTCCTCCCCCTTAACCGCGGGCAGGCAGTGGAGGAAGATGCTGTCCTTCCGGCCGGTGCGGTCCATCAGGGCCTGATTTACCTGATAGGAGGCAAGGAGGCGGAACCGTTCCTCTCGTTTTGCCTCCTCCCCCATGGAGACCCACACATCGGTATAAACGGCGTCGGCCCCGGCAACTTCCCCAAGATCCGGCGTGACGTTGATCTCCGCCCCCGTGGTCCGGGCCAGGGCCCTGCAGGTCTCCACCAAATCACCGGCGGGGTTAAGGCCGGCGGGGGTGATCACCGTAAAATGGACCCCCAATTTGGCGCATATCACCATGAGGGAACGGGCGACGTTGTTCCGGCCGTCCCCCACAAAACAGAGCTTTCTCCCCGGGGCCTTCCCAAAATTTTCTTCCAGGGTCATAATATCCGCTAGGGCCTGGGTGGGGTGAAAGCTGTCGGTAAGACCATTATACACCGGCACCCCCGAATACAGGGCCAGGGCTTCTACCGTGGACTGCTTAAACCCCCGGAACTGGATGGCGCTGAACATACGGCCCAGGACCCGGGCGGTATCTTCGATGGATTCTTTGGCCCCCAGCTGAATATCCTGGGTTGAAAGGAATACCGGGTGGCCTCCTTCCTCCCCAAAGGCGGTTTCAAAGGCGCAGCGGGTTCGGGTGGAACGTTTTTCAAAGATGAGGGCTATGGTTTTCCCGGCAAAACGCCGGCGGCTCTCCCCGTTCTGTTTCTCCGCCTTGACCTGCTTGGCCAGATCCAGCAAAAAGCGGATCTCTTCTTCCCGGTAATCCAGCCAGGTTAATAAGGATCGGCCCTTGAGGGTAATGGTATCCATGATGCCTCCGCGTAAATTTTTTATAGACGAGGCTGTTCCCCTGTTTTGGGACCGGTTTCCGGTAGTAACAGGACCGGCCGGCCGGTTTTATAGGGGATTGCCCAAAAACAACCGGGTTTTACCATCGCTTCGTATGTTTCTAAATTGAAATTATTGCATAATAGTATATACTTTGGGAAGGATAATCCGTATGGTACAAATGTTTTTTTATATACAGTTTCAGGCCCAGCTTCGCCGTATCAGGCCGAAAATAGTTTCAGCCCTGGAAGACAGGGTTACCCAGGCCATAAAAAACGCCGGGGGCGAGATTACCGTGAACTACCGCTGGATCTCCGCTTTTTTTAACGAAAACAGCCCGGGATTTTGGCTGGACATACTGATCCTGCTGGAAACCACCCTCGCCGTGCTGGGAAAAGTTTCCTCGGAGTTGTACGGTTATACGGTCATAGTGGGACAAAACCTAACCGAAGATGACGGCTCCCGCCTTATCAGGGCGATTCCCATCGATTCTTGGGGAACGGAAATTTGGTGTTCCTCCCCGGTTCAAAAAGCCCTCAATCCCTATATGCTTTTTGATGCCCCTTTGAACGAAGATTCCCCCTTGAAAGGATATGCCCGGTTAAATCGCATACGGACTTTTTCAGATACCAACAACGCCGCGGCCTATCCTTTGCGGGAAAAGATAGAAGCGAGCCTTAAAGAAGGAACCGCCCGGAATGTGTTATTGGTGGGCCCCGGATATCAGGGGAAACGGGACGGACTTTACCGGTTTTGTCTTTCCAATTTCGAAAAACCTCTGGTCATCCGCTTTGGCTCAGGGGGAACCGGATTGTGCTGTTTCAGTGACGCCTTAAATTCCGGTCTCCGTTCCTGGCTGAGTACAAACGCGGAAAGTCAAGAACTTGAAGAACTGGATACCCTGGGGGCCATCCTGTTCCGGGCTCGGTTTCAGCATGAATATCCGAATTATATACTAGAAAAAGGCCGCCGGTTTCTCAATTTACTGGCAAATGTTTATATCATGGCGGCAATGGCCGGTGGAAATACCCCGGTTTTTATTTTAGAGGACCTTCAGAAAGCGGACGCCGTTGCGGGGAAGCTGTTTATCGATCTGTATCGGACCCTTCCCCACAAAAAAAATCTTCATATATATGGGACCTGGTCTGTCGGAAAACAGGACGATTATCACAATATAAAACAATGGGAATCGGTTTTTTTCCGGATCTTATCCCTGGACCATGAGATTGTACCGGTTTCGAAGCTTCCGGAAATGCCCCCGGAACTATGGGAAATCGCCTATGCCATGGGAATTTTCTTACGGTATTTTCCCGCTTCGCTTTTAGTGAATTTATTTGAAGAAACGGGAAAAAAAGCCGCTCTGATCCATCGGGCTTTTTCCCTTTTTGCCTATTATGGAATTATCGATTTTATTGATGAGCCCCGGCTGCGGATCGGCAATCTTGTTAAAAAAGCGGAAGAGGCGCTGGGGGAGCGGAAGGAACCAATCTGCCGCTTGGTGAGAAATCGCCTGTTAGCCTTGGTGCAGACGGAAAAAATCCGGCCCTGTTTTAATATACTCAAGGTCCTTTTCGACCTGAACTGGGAAGAGACCGATGAGCTTATTCTCAAAGCCCTGCAAATGGACATTATCCACGGAACTTTTAGGGAAATAGAAGAAGCCCTGAAGGACGGCTCCCTTAACCGGATCGCAGGGCAGCACCGGGTACCGAGCCTGAAATATATCTATAAAACCTCCAAGACCCTTATCCATGGGAGCGAAAAGGAAATACGGGAAGCATTTTCCAAATCCGACCCGGAGGATATATCAATTCCGGGGTATAGGACCCAAATTCTGATGAATCGGGCAAATTACCTGCTGGGTATTCAGGATATCCCCGCCGCGGTTACGATGATAAAAGAAGTCATCATGCAGATCCAAGGACAGCAGGATCGGTCCGGTCTTGCCCAGGCATACCGGCTGTTCTCTCTGGCGAGTCTTTCAAGCCACCGTATGAGTGACGCGGTGGATTATTCTTTTTTTGCCATAGAAAACGCGAAAAAAAACATGGATTTCCGGGAACTGGGGCTGATATATTTTTACGCCGCGGAGATTCAATTTCTTATCGGCAATATTTTTAAGGCGGAATCCCTTGCCCGCGAGGCGGAAGAGGCCTCCTTAAACGCCGGAAGGTTTGAATGGGCGGAGCGGATCCGGTTTTTTCAGGGAAGACTGAGGTTTGAAACCGGCCGGTATCAGGATGCGTTAAATATATTTGAATCCATGCAAAATAATCCTTCCGGTTATAAACAACGGGCGGTAGAACAGATCCTTTCCGCGTGGATCTACCGGACGAATATTTACCTGCGGAATTATTCCGTGAAAAAACCCGAAATGCTCACCGGTGAAGGGTTGTTTTTTCAACTTGAGGCGGCCTATTTGACCGGCGATTATGAACGGGCCGTAAAATATTCAGAATTTCTCCCGGATGTTTTGGAGGATCAAAAATTTCTTTTTATAGAACAGCCTGATTGGGACGGCGCCTATACCCAATGTGAATTATTTATCATCCCAAAATCGGAATTCTTTTTCCGTATCGGTTCGGTTTTCCGGGCCCTGGCCCTGTGCCGCCTTAAACCGGCCAACGGGGAAAATAAAAAAGAGGCGCTCCGGATTATCCGGCAGATTGTCCAGGACGAGCGGCTGTTCTCTATGGACCCCAATGACGCCTTTTATTTTTATGCCTATTACCTTATACTAAAGGAGTCCGAGGCCGGGGAAATTGATATGAACACGATCATAAGCATAGCGTTTAAACGCTTGCAGCGCCGGGCTAATCAAATAGATAATGGGGAGATAAAACATTCTTTTTTGTTTCTGCATTATTGGAATAATGCCTTGTATCTGGCCGCCAGGGAACACAAATTAATTTAGGGAGAATGATGTGGAGAAATACAAAAAAGTAAAAACCGCGGTGGTGGGCTGCGGCGTAATCAGTGATATTTATCTGCAAAATATGGCTTCAACCTTTGAAATTCTGGAGCTTGCGGGCTGTTCCGATATAATGCCGGAACGAATGGAAAACCAGGCAAAAAAATACGGGATCAAACCGATGCGGCTGGAAGAAATTCTCTCGGACAAAAGCATAGAACTGGTGGTAAATCTGACTACCCCCGGCGCCCATCATCAGGTAACAAAACAGGCCCTGGAAGCGGGTAAACACGTCTATTCCGAGAAGCCCATCGATCTGTCTATAGCGGCGGCCCGGGAACTGGTACAATTGGCCGACGCCAAGGGGGTGCTTTACGGCAGCGCGCCGGATACCTTTATGGGCTCCGCCGTGCAGACCGCGCGGTTTGCCTTGGACAGCGGTATTATCGGGGAGATCAGTTCCTGTTATGCCGCGTTGAACCGGGATTCCGGTTTATTGGCGGAACGATACCCCTTTACCGCCCTGCCCGGCGGGGGAATAGGCCTTGATGTGGGGGTTTATTACCTGACCGCCCTGTTGAGCATCCTCGGCCCGGTTACGGAGGTTTGCGGTTTTGTCAAAACCCTGCGTCCGGAGCGAAAACATACCCTTATGTCCCGGCCCGATTTCGGGGAATCCTTCACCTTACAGGCGGAGAACCTGGTGGTCGGCAGCTTCCATCTTGCCGGCGGGGCCGCAGGTACCATCCATTTTAATTCCAACTGCATCCAAAATGAAAAACCCCAGATGGTCCTTTACGGTTCCGAGGGTATCTTGTATATGCCTGATCCCAACCAGTTCGGCGGAGAGGTAAAGGTGTTGCTGAAGGGTCAGACCGAACCTTTTACCCTGCCTCCCACCCATGCCTATACGGAGAATTGCCGGGGTATTGGGCCCGCGGAACTGGCCTGGTCCCTCCGTAAAGGGCGGAAGCCCCGGACCAGTAAAGAAATGGCGTTCCATGTCCTGGAGCTGCTCCTGGGGCTTTACCAAAGCTGCGATACTAAAGCCTTTTATACCATGACCTCGACCTTTGAACGCCCGGCGCCGATCCCCCGGGGGTATCTGGGCGGTAACTACGGCGGCATGGAAGCCGAAGCGGGACTGGCGCTTTAAAAAAATCCCGGGACTCAGCCGGGACCGGTTAACCGGTCCCGCAGATTATATCGCCCCGTCCCAGGTGGAAACCTTGGTTTTCTCCGCCTCTTCTTCGGTAAACCACCGGGAAGTAACCACTTTGCTTTCGGTATAGAACCGGAGGCCGTCCTTGCCCAGACAGTGTAAATCGCCGAAAAAGGAATGTTTATGCCCCGCGAAGGGGAACATCCCCGCGGGCACGGGGATGCCCACGTTTACCCCCACCATGCCCCCATGGGTCCGTTTGGCGAATTCCCGGGCATAGTAGCCGTTTTGGGTAAAGATAACCGAACCATTGGCGAATTCGTTGGCGTTCATCAGGGCAAGACCCTCTTCAAAATTTTTAACCCGTTTGACGCACAGTACCGGTCCAAATATCTCATTTTGCCCCACGGTCATTTCCGGGGTAACGTAATCAAAAATCGTATGGCCTACGTAGAAACCCTTTTCGTATCCCGGAACCACCACATTCCGTCCGTCCAGGATCAGCTTGGCCCCTTCCCGGAGGCCCTTTTCTATCCAGTTTACTACGCCCTTTTTATGATCCGCGGTAACCACCGGCCCCAGATCCGTGGTTTTGTCATAAGCGGGGCCGATTTTTTTGGTTTTTACCTGGTTCACCAGTTCCGCCACCAGTTTGTCCGCGACAGACTCCTGAACCGCGATGACCGGCAGGGCCATACAGCGCTCCCCCGCGCATCCAAAAGCGGAATTGATGATCCCCGCGGCGGTACGGGTAATAGGGGCATCCCCCAGCACCAGGGCATGGTTTTTTGCCTCGCAGAGGCACTGGACCCGTTTCCCGTTGGCCGCGGCGGTGGCGTATACATGGGAGCCTATGGAGGTGGATCCCACAAAGGTAACCCCTTTGACATCGGGATGTTTCAGGAACAGTTCCGCCTCGTTCCGGGAACAGGTAACAATGTTAACCACTCCGTCGGGAAGGCCCGCCTCTTTTAAAAGCGCCGCCAGCCGCAGGGAGGTCATGGGGGTCATAGACGCAGCCTTTAAAACCAGGGTATTTCCGGTGGCGATACACATGGGCATCATCCAGCCCATGGGGATCATGGCGGGAAAATTGAAGGGGGCAATTCCCGCGAATACCCCCAGGGGCTCCCGGTATAGGGCGGAGTCAAACCCCTCGGTTACATTCATCAACACTTCCCCCATCGTAAGAGACGGGGCGCCGCAGGCTACCTCCACCGGTTCCTTTACTTTCAGGAGATCCCCCCGGGCTTCTTCCCAATTTTTTCCGTTTTCCCGGCAGAGCATGTGGGTCAATTCATCCATGTGTTCCGAAAGGAGATCCCGGAAACGGTACAAAACCTCCACCCGTTTTGGGCAGGGGGTATTGCTCCAGCCGGGAAAGGCGGCCTTGGCCGCCGCAATAGCGCGCTCAACCTCCGCCACGGTACAACAGGGCGTTTGGGCGATAACTTCTCCGGTGGAGGGGTCGTATACATCCATATACTTATCACTTGAACTTTCTACAAACAGGCCGTTGATAAAGGGCTTTAACTTTTCAATGCTCATGGTATGTCCTTCCTTAAAAAATGAATTGGGGCTGTTTCAAAATACCGGATTTTGAAACAGCAGCTTTAGATTTAAGCGGAAAACCGGGCCATGGGCCGGTTTTTCCAAAGCCTTTCTCAAACCACCCAAGTTTTGAAAAAGGCTCAGAATCATATTATTTGATAAATTCCTTGCTGTCTATGGTCTACCCATGGAATAGAAATTGGGCAGCAGGCCACTTTGCGTTACTACGGGTCCGGCTTGTACCGGACCTTACCCCATCAGGTAGACATAAAGATAAGCGGGAAATATAACAGATAGAGGAGAAAAAGATGGGAACGAAAGACAGAGAACGGCGGGTGTACCCGAAGGAATTCAAGGCCGATGCGCCGGCGGAGAAGCATGAGAAGCCGGTACGCCAGGTAGCGGCTGATTTAGGGGTCAACGAGAACATATTGTACCGGTGGATACAGTAGTCCCGAGAAGCGGGGGGTACAGGCCGGATGCCCTTCCCCGGACGGCCGAGGGACGAATCGGACTTTACGACCGCGCTTACCCGCCTGCGGAAAGAAAACAAGGCGCTGCAAGAGGCGGTGTGAAGCTCCGCTTCACTCGAAATCCTAAAAAAGCGGCGGCCGTCTTCGCACAGGAGAGACCCCGCTGACGGTGTACCGGTTCATGAGTGAACACCTGTTAAAACAACGTCTTATTCATAATTTTTCCACATCCCGTACAAAATTATCTTACTATTTCTGCCTTTTATGTTTTTTTACTAGCGTTCGAATACCTCAAGTACTCTACGATTTTCTGGCCCATAATCGCTACTATTCATCTTTAGTGTCGTTATTGACTCTTGAATAAATGAAGTATATTCATTTGGAAC
>JAITBE010000139.1 GCA_031283755.1 Spirochaetaceae bacterium | reverse complement strand
TCCACGAATTCGACCTCGCCGAAACCGATGATGCTTTCGTAGGCAAAGCTGTAATCATGGGCTTCCCGGCCTTCTACTAACCGGTGGCCCCCGTCCATCTCAAAACAGACCTGGGGATTTTTTTTGAGCATATCGATTTTTTCCCCCTCCTGGGCGCCGTGAAAGTAGAGGATGAGTTCCCCGTTTTGGTATTCGTACCCGAAATTCAGGGGGACCACATAGGGCCGGTTGTTTTCCGCCATGGCGAGCCGGCACACTTTACACCGGCTGATGATCCCCCGGAGTTCTTCAATATCCGTTATCTCTCGATCTTTTCTTCTCATAGGTACTCCGATTGAGGCAAGATAATCCGACTCTACCATATTCCCACTTTAAAAGATACGGGAAATGTGTTTAGATAAACCATGATCATCCCTGAACATATCCGTAATTTTTGTATCATCGCCCATATTGACCATGGCAAATCCACCCTGGCGGATAGACTTATCCAGAAGGGACGGCTGGTGGAGGATAGGAATTTTCAGGATCAGATCCTGGATACGATGGATATTGAGCGGGAACGGGGGATAACGATTAAAAGCCAGGCGGTAACCATCCCCTATACCGCCTCCGACGGGGTTGAATACGAGCTTAACCTGGTGGATACCCCCGGTCATGTGGACTTTAGCTATGAGGTTTCCCGGGCCATCAATTCCTGCGAGGGGGCCCTGCTCCTGGTGGACGCCACCCAGGGAGTACAGGCCCAGACCCTGTCCAATATGTACCTGGCCCTGGAACACAACTTAGAGATCCTGCCGGTGATCAACAAGATCGATATGGCCGCGGCGGATATCCCCGGGACAAAAAAACAGATAGACCACGATCTGGGGCTGGATTCCGAAAGGGCCCTTCTGGTTTCCGCCCGGCAGGGGACCGGGGTGGACGAGCTCTTCGAGGCCCTGGTGGAGCGGATCCCTCCGCCCTCGGGGAAAAGGGACGCCCCCCTGCGGGCCCTGATCTTTGACTGCCATTACGATCCCTACCGGGGGGTGGTGGTCCACCTGCGGATCTTCGACGGCTCCATAAAGCGGGGGTTGCGGATCCGGTTTATGTCCAACGGCTCGGAATATGAGATTGAGACCCTGGGGGTTTTTAAACTCGCCCTGGTGGAGATTGATGAACTTTCCGCGGGGAGCGTGGGTTACATCATCGCCGGGGTAAAAACCGTGGGGGATGTCCGGGTAGGGGATACGGTGACCGGTGCGGAAAATCCCTGCGCTTCTCCTTTGCCGGGATTCCGGCAGGTAAAACCCGTGGTGTTTTCCTCGATATATCCGGTGGATTCCAATGATTATGAGGAACTCAAGAGCAGCCTCGAAAAATTGAAACTCAACGACGCTTCCCTGGTCTACGAAAAGGACGCTTCCGCGGCCCTGGGGTTCGGGTTCCGCTGCGGTTTTTTGGGACTCCTCCACTTGGAGGTGATCCAGGAGCGGCTGGAGCGGGAATTTGACCAGTCGGTGATCTTTACCGCTCCCTCGGTAAAGTACAGGGTACAACTGCGGGCCGGGGAAGAGATTTTTGTGGATAACCCCATGGAGTATCCCGAAGAGGGAAAGGTGGAGGGGGCGGAGGAACCCTATATCAGGGCTTCGATTATCACCCCCGCTTCCTTTTTGGGAAACATCATGACCCTCTGTATGGAGAAGCGGGGGGTTCAGACCAATATGACCTACCTGGACGAAAAACGGGTGGAACTCGTCTACGATATGCCCCTCTCGGAGGTTCTTTTCGACTTTTACGACCGCCTTAAAAGCACGAGCCGGGGTTACGCGTCTTTTGATTACGATATTACCGGTTACAAGCCCACGGAACTGGTCAAGCTGGACATACTCCTCAACGGGAAGGGGGTGGACGCCCTGTCCCAACTGGTGTTCAAGGGTAACGCCTACGAGCGGGCCCGGCTTGTCTGTGAGCGGCTCCGGGACGAGATCCCCCGGCAGCAGTTCAAGATCCCCATCCAGGGGGCTATCGGAAGCCAGATCATCGCCCGGGAAACGGTTAACGCCCTGCGGAAGGATGTGTTGGCCAAATGTTACGGCGGGGACATCACCCGGAAACGGAAACTCCTGGAAAAGCAAAAGGAAGGGAAAAAGCGGATGAAGATGGTGGGGGATGTGGAGCTGCCCCAAAGCGCCTTCCTCGCGGTACTCAAAACCAAGGATACATAGCCCCGCTTTTCCCGCAAGCCGGCAGAGCTGCCGCGGCCGCAAGTGCCTGGCAGGGGCAGACGAGATCGCCTTTTACAGGATAACTGCGGCTCGGGTAGGGGACGATGCCTATTTCTAGCTTCTCCCTCCTAACTTCTCCCTCCTAACTTCCTCGCGCAAAACCCGGTTCAAAAGCCTGATGAAAGGGTCGATCTCCATCCGGACCCGTTTGAGAAAGGAGAGGTCCCTTGCGGAGGGCCGGCGGCCCCCGGTCCCGGCGCAATCGGGAAAGTGGGCCCAAAGGTAGTCTTCCCGGTCGAGGAGTTCCTCCAGGGAGTCATCCGGGGCCGTCCTTTCCCCGGTGAGGATCTCCCGGAGTTTAAAAAGGGCGTCCTGTTCTTCCCGAATAAAGGCCTCCAGCGCCTTTTTCCGGGTGTCCGCCGCCGGGGGGGCGGGGAGACGGCAGGCCGGATTGGGGCCTGCTCCCAGGATATCCCGGGCTTTTTCCGGGGAGAGGGGAACGGTTCCCAAGGACAGCCCCGGCCCCATAAGGTCGTGGATCCGTTCTTCCCCGGCAAATTCCTGCTCAAAGAGGTCCCGGTACGAGGCAAGAACCGGATCGCTAGTAACCGTTACCCCCGATTTTGCCGTTCTTTTAAAGACCCCCCGGCGGAAGGCCCCTCCGGCATTGATAATGCCGTGAAGACGATTCTGCCGGAACAGACAGTCCAAATGTCCCGGCGTTCCCCGGGCGTGGTAGGCGTCCAGGGTAAAGGAAAAATCAAGCCCCCCGGTAATGATGGGCCCCGAGGAAAGCTGCCGGGCAAGGGCTGTGGCGGTAAGCCCCACGGAACCTAAGGGCGCCATGGTCGTGGGGAGAAGATCTGCCGAACAAAGCCGTTTAAACAGGGAGAGTTCGGTCCAGGGGGTTACGAAAAGAAAAACCGGTCCCCCCAGGATTTTCCCCGTGGCGGGAAGGGCGGAAAGGTCCATGGCCGCCGGTACCTGCCAGCCGCCGGTACCGATAAAATCCCGGAGATTCCAATGCTGGCTTTCCAGGACAACCGCCAGATCCGGCTTAATATTCCGGGTTCTGAGGGGGGGGAGGCAGGTGTCCACACAGATGATCCTGAAGGGCCGTTTTTGGGGATCGCCGAAGTCTTTTCCAAAAAAACGGAAAAGACCTTCCAAAAGCCCGTCCAGGGAAGGACCGGCTCCCAATACCAGGACCGGGCTGTTGCCAAAGGAAATATCCGAAAGGTCCTGGGTTTTTGGAATCAGGGCGAGGTTCCGCAGGGCGTTTTTTGTATAACACCGGCCCAGTTTCACCAGGGTCATGGCGTTACCCCAATCGGTGTTTATGGTCCGCCTAAGGGAATTGGTCAGGGAATCGTAAATTTCGGGGAAAAGCTGCCAGCCCCCGGTAAGCCGGAGGGTTTCCACCCGGCGGAACCGCCGGGCCCCCCAGGTTTGCCGTACATAGGCGCAAAGTTCCGCCTCATCCCCGGCCCGGACCAGACGCAGGCCGGGGTTTTCCCGTAAAAGCCCTTCCATGGCCGCCCGGGACAGGTCCAGGAGCTGCCCGTCCGCTTCAACACAGAGAACCGCCGAATCCGCATCCAGGGATTGGAGCAGTACGGCAAGGCCGTATCCGTATAACGGGGAAGGACAAAAATAGAGGGTCCGGGGGGATTTAGGAAAGAGACCGGCCAGACGCTCCGCCTGGCCTATGGGGTCTTTCCGGGAAAGAAGGGTTTTTCCTTTATAAAAAAAAGATCCTCCCCCAGGTCCACGCCCGGACAGCTCGCCGGTCATGGACTAAATAGAGGGCTGCAGGTATCTAAAATAGGTCGTCCAAAAGTTATCTTCCAGTCTTTCACTCCTCACAAAACGGTTCCGGATACTTTGATCGGTGTTGCTGTTGAGCCAATAAGAAGAATAGGAAGAGGCGATACTTTCAACCGCGGTTTCTTCCAGGATATTTTCCTCCAGGGGAAACAAAACCAACGCGTTGTTTCCCAATATAAAGGGAGTGGAAAAGCTTTGCAGGGGGGTGGAAAAGGCGATCCGCCAGAAATTTTCATTGGACGCCGCCGCCGCAAGTTCGGGCACGGTATCATTCGGCAGGGATTTAAAAAGGGCAAAGTTACCATAATTGATGGTTACCGGTCCGAAGTTCTGTTTTACCAAACCTAGTTCATCCGCTACGGTATCGAATCCTTTTTCTTCTGCTTGGGCGATGAACTGTTCCGCCTTTTCTATGAGCCAGTCATCCATAATACCCCGTCTGAATCCGGTTAGATAGGTACGGATCTTTTCCACCGTATCCTGGTCATTCAGATCCGCCGGATAGGGCGTTTCCTCCGCCCGGTAAAAGGCCCAGCCCGAAGGAACCTTTACAATGGGGCTGATGTCCCCCCTGGCGAGGTTCAGTACCGACTCCCGTTCTGTTTCATCCGGAATTTCTTCGGTCATCTCATAGGCCATTTTAACGCCGATATCCCCGCCGCTTTCGGCAAAATTATCCTGAGAATGGGTCCGGGCGGCTTCCTCAAAACTCTGAGTGCCCTCCTCAACCGATTTAAGGATCTGTTGAATTTCCCGTTCATTGGAATTGATGGTTATCTTTGAAAGGCGGACGGTTTTAAAGAGTTCCTGATTGTTACTGGCAAAGGCGGTAATTTCTTCCACCGGATAGGAACTTAAGGGAAAGGCCGCCATACCGAAGGTCCGTTCTTTGGAAGCCATGGCTCCGATAAAAGCGGCTTCCTTGGAAGACTGCCGCAGGCCGGATACGTCGGATGAATATCGTTGGGTAACAAGCGAATCCTGTACATCCTTCCACAGGGACGACTGGGTAGCTTTATCTAACTGCCGGTATTTGGTTAAGGAAAACCGGCCGTTTTCCTGAAACTCAGGCAGGGTCCGTACTTTCTTATCGACCAGCTCCGGGGGAATAGCAAATCCGGCTTTCTTCATTTCCTGCAACATACCGATATGGATTACCGTTTCCTCAAAGGCGGAACGCCAAATCTGGGATGATATGGACAGGGCATTGCTTTCATTTATAGAAGCCTGCATATATTGGGCATAAGAGGACTGTACCTGGGCTAAATAGTTCCCCCGGACATAGGTAATGGGGATCTTATCATAATAACCAAAGGTTAAATCAATATTTGCCCCACCCATATTCGGGACTATGGCGGGAACCAGCACAAAGCTGACAATAACGATTATCAAGATCACGATGGTCCCGATAAAAACTCGTGGATTTGACTTAAACCGGCGGCTCAATTCACTCTGAGCGGATTTTTCCGCCGGGGCCGATTTTTTTTTCCCCTTGGAAACCATAAAATTTTACACCTCTTTCCAAAAATAACGTCATACCGGCGGAGAATCCAGCACCGATGAATTTAGAGCATATCATTTAAAGTAAAAATGGTCAATGACGGTGCGGAACTCCTGTCAAGCCGCCATCGGAATATCCCCGGTTCAACGGAGCGTTTAAAAAAGATCTTTAACGGCAGGGTATGGCTTTAGGCAGCCGGTACGGAGGATTTTTTGGGGGTCCGGGGGATTTACGCGACCAGATTAAAAACCGCCCCGGCGGGCGCCATTGGCGTAGCTGCATAGGGCATAACGCTGCTTGCCGCCCGGGCCTGCCGGATTTGGGTTTCATATTGTTCGATCAGGGCATCAATATGTTTATCCGACATGGCAAAATCCGCCGCCGGTTCCGGTCTTTTTTTTATCTGGCTTAGTTGTTCGATAAGGACATCAAGGATCTTCAACTTGTTGATGGTAACCCCATGGACCCCTTCGGGAGCGGGGGTGCCGGAGACATGCTTAAAGTGGGAATAAATATAACTACCCGGGGACACGGGCAAGGACATTCTTCCTCCCGCGGACACACTGATGGCGTATCCTATGCTGGGAACTCCCGATGACATAACCCCCCGAATCATCTTTTTGTCCTCCGGACTAAGGGTATAGGGCCGGGCTTTTCAAAATCCAATGATCCGGAAGGATCATGTTTTTGAAAAACGGCCTCAAAATTAAAGGAAACCGCGGATCAGCTTACATTGGGCCTGGCCGCTTTTCCAAAACCAACCGGGCTTTTGAAAAAGACCCGGTTCGTTTAGTAATACCGGTAATATCCTTACTTACAATATCGGAAGAAGAAAAAAAAGCATAAGAAAGATTTTACCCTCATTACTCCAGTATAAAAACTCGACTGGTTTTGAAACCGGTTCTTGGAGAAAACGACTTTTTTTTGAGGTATTTTCAAATTGGGTTACCGGCTTATACCCGCCCTTTAGGCTAAACTTGACCCATAGAAATACAGGCCGTACTCATTCCCAAAAACTAAGACGCAAATGAAGAAATTTAACCACGGAAGACCCGGAATTTTACGGAAAAAAGGTATATACCCTATTTTTTTTCTCTTTTTCTTGTTTTTTTGGTGAAATTCCGTGGTTTTTTTTCTTAAAACCGGTAATAACACCTGAATTGCGGGTCAAATTTAGCCTTTAGGGGGTATTTTTGCTTTACAGTTCCCGGTTAAGCCTGGCCCATTCGTTCATGCGGCGCTCCAGGGAACGAATATCATTCCGGCTCCCGTTACGGATCCGGTCGTGGAGGTAGGGGAGGATCACCCGTTCTTTGATAGCCGTCCAATTCCAGGGGAGTATGTTTGGAGGGGAAAGAAAATCCTCCGGAGGCATATGGCCCAGGAGGTTCGGATAAAACTGGGGAAAGACGTATTCCGTTACGGTCCGCAGCGCGGAAAAACCGTTCCCAATGCCGAAGAAGGTTTCGGTTAACCATTTGTCCTGGCTGAACTCCAGAAGGTGGCGCTGGGTGTCCTCCTGAAAAAACCACTGGGTAAAAACCTTCGCCGCTTTTTTAGCCGTCCCCTTTTTACAGATCCCCATATAAACGGCTTCCTCCGACAGGGGGATAATGTTTTTTTCCGCGATCCAGCGGAAATCGAGGTTGGTCCGTTTTTCCTGGGTAAGGGTAAAAAGATCCGCGCTGTTCATATAGGTAAATAGGATCCGCCCCGACAGGGCAAGATTCGAGGGGGGATCGTAAAAATATTTAAAGACAAAATCATCCACCGCCCGGAGCCCCCGGTTGGCATCCTCGATCCAATCCCGGACGTATACCATAGCCTGTTCAAGGGCTTCCGGGTCCCATGCCAAGGGGGCCGCCTCCCTAAAGGAAGCGTTAAAAAGGGTTGCCGTCATAAAAAGAAAATCGTCGCTCCAGGAAGGCGAAAAGCCCATCCGGGAATAGATGCCGTTATTTCCGGTGTTGTAAGCTTTTCCCAATCCTTTAATTTCGTCTAAATTCACCGTAAAGGAATTGGGGAGCAGATAACTGTTATTCCGGGCAAATACTAAGGCGGGAATGTTAAATGAAACCGGCAGCAGGTATTGTTTTTCTTCGATACTACCCAAGGCCAGAAGATGCGGATAAAAAGAATTTTTCACCTTTTCCCCGTCTTTTTTCAAAAGATCATCCAGGGGAATGAACAGAACCCGGGTGGAGGTATTTTTCAGCCAACTGCCGACGGCGATATCCGGTGATGTCCCGGAATTGGCAAGTTCCGAAGAGAGGGACTCAAAATACCGGGTTTCCACTTTATATTCATCTTGGGAGGAGTTAAAATATTCCGCATAAATGGCGAATTCGGGCCGGTCTGTCCAAAGGGTGATGGTTTTGGATTCAAAACAGGCGCAAAAACCCAGAGGAAGCAGCAGGATAAAATAAAATCCCGGTTTTTTCATGGCCGCCCCTGATATATCAGGCTTGTTCGGCAATCCGGTCGATCCGCAGTGGGGTCTAATACCCTCTGTACGCTCTCGCGTGGGAGCTTCAGGGCGAGGTTCATTGTCGAACAAGTCCCGCAATTTCCCGCCAAGGAACCGTTGCTTCGCCGGCCGCGGAATTGCGGAAAAGGGAATTTTGCCCCGGCTTTTTCATGGCCGGTTTTAAAAAAATCCGAGCTTTGAAACCGGCGCGTCTTATAGTTGTCCAAAATTCATCATCACCTGGTGGAGCCGCTGCTCTAAAAGCTTAAAAGAGAAAAACCGGCGGCCCAATTCAAAATTTTTTGCACCCATAAGCACTATCACTTCGGGGTTTTCAATGATGGTCCTAACGGTTTCGATGGTTTCCGGGGTTACATAATTTTCCATAACCACCACGTCAAAATCCAGCGGTTCTATATCTTCCTGAAAAATCGAATAACGGTTTACCAGAATCGGTTTTTTAAACCAAACCGCCTCCAAAAAGGCATTACCGAAACCCTCGTAGGTGGAAGGATAGGTAACAAAATCCGCGTTCAGATAACAGTCCCAAAGACTGTATTTTTTTGCCCCCGATTCGATGATCCCCCGGTCGGCGCCGATAATATCCGGCCGTACAATCACATCCACCCCAAGGAGGGCGGCATAGTCCATGGTCCGTAGAAAATAATCGGAACCCTCATCCCGCTCCTGGTGGCTGATAAGGAGTTTGGCCTTTTTATCCTTCAAGCGGCCGGCGAGTTCTATGGCGTGTTCGATCCCCTTCCGGGCCACCACCCGGGTAGGCTGGAGCAGCAGGGTTTCATCGGGGGCGACCCCCATATCCTGCCGCAGGGTACGGGCGTAATCATCCAATTCAGGGGGAGACGTATCAAAATCAAAGACATTGGGGATGATGATTGAAGAAAGCCCGCACCGGAAGGAGAGTTTCTGCCGGGCCTCGGAATTAATTACCACATGGTTTATCGTATGCAGCCGGGGGGGAAAGGCCATGGAAAGATAATCTTCCACGCAATTAACGGAAAACCGCTGCCGTTCCCAGGAAAAATCATGGTGATGGGCAATAACGGGGATTCCGGTTTCGGCGACATATTCGGTGATGGCCAGTCCCAGGGGAATGTGCATGGGGATGGTCAGGGCATTTTCGGTGATGAGGAGGTCCAGCTTAAAGGTATTCACAAAATCATAGAGGGCCTGTTTTAAGCGAAACCGAACCGCCTGGATCTTCCCGGTCAGGGCCTCCCCCCGGACAGTAGTTCCGAAACAACAGCTTTGGATCTCCAGGATCTCCGGATGTCCAAAAAAGGCTTCATCCACCACTATGGATTTATCCGGCTGCCAATCGGAAAGCCCTGAAAAGAAAAAACACTCATATCCCATTTTTTCCAACACCTGCCGCCATTTGACGGTTTCCAGGGACACCCCATCGGTACCCTGAAAACGGGTTGAAATAAAACCAATCCGCTGTATACAGGAGGTTTTGGTTAAATACATTCTTTTATTATAAAAAAAAAGAACATTTATAACCAGAGCGCAGCGGCAATTTTTATGGGGAAGAGGAAAAAAATTGCATCAGCTGAATAAAGTAGATGATTTTTTTATAGGCATCCGCAATCCGTTGTCCAATGGGCGTCCTTGAGGCAGAGCCTAATTCTTTCCAGTTCATGATAAGTTCATGGGGGTTCTTCTGAAAATCATCCAGCAGGTCTTTCAGGTGTTTTCCCACAATAATAAGGGATTGGGCGGCGGAAGTGATAAGTTCCTGGGCTTCTTCGTTAATATTCCCGATGATACTGTTGATATACCGGACCTGGCTTTTATCCCGGTCCACCCTGAGCAAGGCGCCCTTGAGCCGGGCCCCGTTGTCGCCTTTTTCCGACAAGGTATTGTCCAATTCCACGATCTGTCCGGTCAGTTCTATTACTTTGTGAAAGCTGTCGGACATTTCCCGGGAGGAAGGGTTGCTGGTCCATTGTCCCCGGATAAGGATAATATCGCAGAGTTCCTGGATTTCCTTATCAATATATTCCGTAATAAAGGCCAATAAATAGTTGAGTCCCGAGGCGTGGCTGAAGGTTTCCAGATTTTTTTTACGGTAAATTTCGCCGTTTTTATCGGTATAATGCCGCAGCCGCGTAATATCGGCGGTTCCAAAAATATTGTTTGCCAGGACCTCTATTTGGGCGTTCCGCTGGGCATTTACAATTTTGACAATATAATCCTGAACTTCGTTTCGTTTTACCTCAAGCCAGGCATCAACCGCCTGTTCATGGGGAATTATGGGTTTTATTATCCAGATGGGATTTTGGGTTGTGTATTGGATCGTCAGATCGATGATGCCGGATTTTTTTACGTCCTTGAGGTTTTGGAGCAAAATATTCCACTGTTCCAGGGGAATAACGGGTATCTGGCAGGCGTTGAAGATGATAAAAACATTTTTCCAGTCCGGCACCGGCTCCAGGGCCTGGGATATTATCTGAAAATTCTCCAAATCCTGAACCAGGGAATCCGCTTTTACGGAGATGAATTTTGGAGGAACGCTGAAATTTCCCGGTTTTAAGTTGAGGTCGAACTTTCTTAACAGCATAAAAAAATCAAAGTCCACAAACTGGATAAAGGTCAATATAAGGTTGTAACACCGGTTTGCCGTTTTTATCCGGTTTTCATCAAAGACCTCGGAAAGGGTATTGAGTTCTTCTTTAAGCTGGGCGATAAGTTCCCGGGGAGCCGTTGTTTTAGCCCGGGCTTCGATAGCGTCCGGAGTAAGGCGCCGCACCGCTTCTTTAGTTGTTTTGTCCATAAAGGCTTCAATGGCGATATGCCGCAGCCGGGTTGTTTTTTCCGTGTCCTGCACAAAGGCCCGGGCCGGATAAATGGTTTTATAGATATCATAAAAAAACTGCGCCAAAGCCGGTTCATATTCTTCTGTCTTTGCCTTGTAGAATTTCGAGTATTTATTTTGATTGATTTCCCTCAGTGTCTGCCGCAATAAAATTTTATTATCCGAAGTAGGTTCATTATCCCCGGAAATAAATGAAAATACTTTGCCTAAAAGATCCTCAGCCATTAACTACCCCAAATTAAACATAACACATTTTATCGGCCGGTAAAACAACTTAAAATAAAGAGGCGGCCGCAAAATCCGGCTTTGCAAGCCGCCTCATCTGATTTAGAAGGGTCTATCAGCTAAATATTTATATTCTTTCCATACCCGGTCGACTTGGGCCTTGGCTTTGACCAGGAGGGCCTCGGCCCGTTCCGGTGAGGCGGCCTTGAGGCTCTTGAACCGGACTTCCTTGTACATAAAGTCCTCAAGGGTGGTGGTCGCCTCCTTGGAATCAAGCTGGAAGGGGTTTTTCCCCTGATCCTTAAGCCGGGGATCGTAACGGTACAGGGGCCAAAGGCCCGAGGAGACCACCGCCTTCTGCTGCTCCAGACCGCGGCTCATGTCGATGCCGTGGTTGATGCAGTGGGAGTAGGCGATGATGATCGAGGGACCGTCGTAGCTCTCCGCTTCCCGGAAGGCCTTGATCACCTGGTTCATATTGGCCCCCATAGATACCTTGGCTACATATACGTAGCCGTAGCTCATGGCCATGGCGCCCAGATCTTTTTTCGTAATATCTTTACCGCCCGCGGCAAACTTGGCGATGGCCCCCACGGGGGTCGCCTTGGACATCTGACCGCCGGTGTTGGAGTAAACCTCGGTATCCAGACAGAGGACATTCACGTTCCGGCCCGCGGCCAATACATGGTCAAGGCCTCCGTAACCGATGTCATAACCCCAGCCGTCGCCCCCCAGGATCCACACGGAACGTTTGATAAAGTGGTCCGCCAGGGAACAAAGGTTTTTCGCAATGGGTTTGGTTTCGTGTTCCAGGGCCTTTTTCAACTCACCCGCCAGCTTCCGCTGTTCCTCGATAGCCGCATCGTCGGCCTGGGGGTTGGCGAGGATTTTGTCGATGAGGGCCGGCTGGATCCCCTCGGCCTTGGCCTGGACCGCTACTTCCCGGGCGTGTTCGGCGAGTTTATCGCTGGTAAGCCGCATCCCCATGCCGAATTCGGCGGCGTCCTCAAAGAGGCTGTTGGACCAGACCGGGCCC
>JAITBE010000011.1 GCA_031283755.1 Spirochaetaceae bacterium | reverse complement strand
CGCTACGCTCCATTCCCACGGCTCACTACACCCACAGTTTGCCAGCCCTAAAAATGCTACGCATTTTTCTATTCGGGCTGTCAAACCGTCGCAAACAGCCGGAACGTTATGTGCCATTTTTTCTGAAAAATATCAAAAAATATATTGACAAAATATATGAAATAATATAAAATTCAATGTGAATAAATGAGGACATTCATGCCCCGAAAAAATAAAACAAATGATGGAGGTAAGAGTTTATGAAAAGGTCATTTTTGTTTGGATTTCTTTTGTTTTTGGTTTCCACTTCTCTTATATTTGCACAAGAACGGAAGAGAGGGTTTTATGTAGACATTGGTCTTGGGTTTGGAGGTATCAGTTATTTTGGAGGTAACACGAAAACAATAGCAGATAGCTTCAATAAAACAGCAAATATACATATGACACTTGATCTCAGCCTTCTGACAATCGGATGGGCATTAACCCAGAATGTGTATCTTGTCGGAACAATAGCAGGGGTTGGAGATGGTTATTTTGATTCACAAATGAACCAAAGCCAGCTAAGCATTGCCATGTATGGTATTGGCGCAAAGTACTATCCGCTTCCAAGCAAAAAGTATTTGCAGCTTGGACTTGATCTTGGAGTCAGTACATTGGGCATATTACAGAATAATAAAACATCCACTTCTGATCCAGGTTTTAGCACCAGATTTTCTGCCGCCTATGATTTTGATTCAACCATGACAGGCTTTACAGGAATGCCCGGAGGGGCATTGATGATGAATATAATCGGAAACGATGTAAGTTTGTCGTATACGCTATTCTTTAAACTTGCATTTAAATAGAACGTATTTATTTATAGGTGACTAATGTAACAGAAAAAACGGCACATAACAGGACGGTATATGCTTCGCCGCCGGTAGGCGGCTCGGGCTACGGTTTTGCTAGGTCATTTCGCTTCGCTCCATTCCCACGCAAAACCTCCGCCACAGTTTGTCGGCACTGGTCTTTGTTGCGCAACGCCCTTATTCGGGCCGGCAAAATGTCGCCGACAGCCGGAACGTTATGCGCAATTGGACTAAAACATCGATTTTGTATAAAAAATTATACACTTGTCTACATATAACCTTTGTGTTAAAATCAGAATATAATAGATAATGAACTATTGGCTTATATGAATTGTTGCTGCTTAAATAGACCGGCAGATGACCAGACGCAGGATAAAATTCGCATAGAAACTGACGCCATTATTGGGATATTGTTTAAATGCTTTTATGGATCATGGAAATTGATAGGAAGTGATATTGTTGAATATGAAATTATGAAAACACCTGACTTAAATAAACTGGATAAAGCGTTAAATTTATATTCTGTGAAAAAGGAAAATGTAGAAATAAATGAAAAAATAGCAGCAAGGGCATTAGAAGTACAAAAACATGGTTTAAAGCCGCTTGATAGTTTGCATTTTGCGTCTGCTGAATATAGAAATGTTGATGTATTATTAACGGTGGATAAAGATTTTATAAAATATTCTAAAAAATGAATTCACCATTAAGGGTTGAAAATCCCATTAACTGGTTTATGGAGGTTATTGAGAATGAATAATCAAATAATGGTAAAAAACATGAATACTATAAGGAAATTGGGAATTGAAACACTAAATGAAAACCTGGGGCCGATTGGAATGGTTGAATTTATAAAGCAATTTGATTCTGGATATGGAGATTATACTAAAGAACGACATAATTGGCTGGCTGGATTGACAATTGAAGATATAAGTACTGAAATTAAGAAAATAAAAAGTACAAAATGAAAATAGTCCAACTGCACATAGCAGGTCTGTTAACGTTCCACCGCCATTCGGCGGCTCCAGGGTTCCGTTCGCCTAAGTCATTCCGCTGCGCTTCATTCCCACGGCTCATTCCACCCACAGTTTTGCAGGGCTGTAAACCTACGGTTTGCTTATCCGCCCTGCAAAACCGTTACGTACAGCCGGAACGTTCATGAAATATCTGTATGGAAAAGCAGAAACCACGGATGGCTAAACGGCGGGATAGGGAAAGATCAAACCCTGGTATTGGCAGGGCCGGGTAAAAAATCAGCCGGCCTGTGTAAAAAAATGTGTATTTTGCAGGTTTATCCCATTTATTGACCCTTTGGGTGGGTTTACCTTTGAACGCGCCCTTTTCCTTCAGGCTTGATCTAATTCACTATAATATAAGGAATTAGGAGATTTCATACCCTTGCAAAGCAGGGGTAATTTTTTGCCACCTCAGAGAATCGAACTCTAGACACAAGGATTTTCAGTCCTTTGCTCTACCAACTGAGCTAAGGTGGCGATTTTTTATGTTATATCCGGATAGAAAAAAAATGTCAATACCATATCGGCAAAAACTTTAGTAATTATTTTAATCCGGAATTCGGGCGCATCCGGCCGCTGCGCGGCCGGACCGGGCTATCCGCTATAATAAGTTTTGACAGGCCCTGCCTGTCAAAACTTATTCCGCTCCTATCCCTTGCGCGGCATCTTTTTGCGGCCCCTATGGGCCGGTTTCAAAACTTTAGGTTTTGAAACCGCCGCAATCCGCTAATGGTTTTCCCGGTTAATGCTCTTATCCCGGTAGACCAGGTCTTCCCGGGACAAAAATCCGGCTTTTTTCCAAAATCGGTTCCCCTCCTCGTTGGTTTTATAGGCTGCCAGGGCGATTTTTGTAATCCCCTCCCCGGCCATGGCGGCCTCTACCGCCCGGACCAGGACCCTCCCGATGCCCCGGCGCCGGTATTCCTCCCGTACCGCGGTATGGTAGATATAACCCCGCCGGCCGTCATGGCCGCTTAAAATCACCCCGGCCAGTTCCCCGGCGGCCTCCGCCGCAAAACAGGAACCGGGGTTCCGTGCTAAAAACCGCTTTATCCCTTGTTCCGTATCATCCAGACTCCGCAGCCCCATACCGGGGGTATCTTTCCAGAGCTTATACACCACCGGGTAATCCGCCCCGGTCATTAACCGTATTGTAACGTCCTTTTCCATACCCCTTACTCCCTTGTTTTCCGGTCAAGCTGCCGGCGGAGCCGTTCCCCCCGGCGGAGAAAGTCCCTGCGCTGTCCCTCCCCGGCATCCGCCAGGGCCAGGGCTTCCTCTACCAGGGCAAGGGCTTCCCCGGGGGCCTTCCGCCGCCATTCCGCGTCTATGGCCAAAGCCCGGTACGCGGCGGCCCGGAAAAGACCGCCGTAATGCCCCCGGGCTATCCCCAGGAGCCGCCGCCGGCCCTCTCCGGCCCGGCCCTGCCGCAGGAGTTCCTGGGCAAAAACCAGGGCGGCCCGGGGATGATCCTCCGCCGCGGCGGCCAGGAGCTTCCGGCCGGTATCAGCGGCGGTCCCGCCAAAATCCCGGTCCCGGATTTTCACCAGGAATTCCCGCCACCGCAGGGCCAGCGCTTCAATATCATAGCGGAATTTATCCCGTATAGCGAGGGGATCCTCGGCGATCCGGGCCAGGGCTGAAAAAATACCGGCCAGCCCCAGGATGTCCCGCTGGTTATGACCGCAAATTTCCAACAGGGGCCGGGGATCGGCGGATTTCAGGAAGGAAAACCATATATCCGGGGCTAGGGCGCCGCTCACATCCCCGGTACGGTCCAGCCCCAGGATCGCGGTTTCAATCTCCCCCTGGGAACAGGAAGCCAGGGTCTGTTTCCAGAGCCTGCGGGCGGGGTGGAGGAGATCCCCCTGATAATAAACCGGCGGCCGGATTCCCTTCATGATACACCGGCTCTCAAGGATTTGGGAATCAAAGGTCTTGCCGTTGTAGGTAATGACCAGGGGCGGTTCCGGGCTGGGCGCGAACTCCTGAAGCAGGGCCTCAAGAAAATCCCCTTCCCCAGGGTAATCCAGGAGCAGATACTGATCCAGACGGAGCCTGAGGGGTCCCGGCCCGGAGGGCACAAAACGGCCAAAGGCGGCAAGGAAGGCCACGGTCCCGGCCCCCCGGGAAAGGCCCGTGGTTTCCAGGTCGAAAAAAATCATATCCCCCGGACCGGGAAGCGCCCCCTGCGGGGAGTACCGGAGCAGGTCGGGGATCAGGATCGGCAGGGACCGGGGCAGGGGAAAATCCAAGGGGAAGGGCAGGTCCAGGAAGTCCCTGCGTTTGAGGGTCTGATAACCCGCCTCCTGCCACTCCGGGCCCAGGGACAGTTTTTTTTCTCCCGGGGAAGGCGGCCCTCCCCGGTCCCGGAGAGGGGCATTCCTGAGCCGCTGCAGCCGGGCCCGCAGGTTCTGTCCCATTGTTAACCCAGGGCGTCCAGGAAACAAAGGGTCCCCGCCTTGTTTCCTCCGGGGCCTACACAGGAAGGGCAGCCGGCTGTACAGGGGCAGCGGTCCACCGCGGCGCGGATCGACCGGAACAGATCCCCTGCCCGCCGGGCCAGGGCCTCCGCCAAACCGGTACCGCCCGGGTACTTGTCGTAGATGTACAGGGCGGGGATGCCGAAGTGGGGGTCCCGGACCCGTTCCGCCACCCCGATATCCCGGGGATCGCAGAGGAGGAACACCGGGGCAATGGTTTTTATCAGGGTTCCCGCCCCGGCCAGGGCCGAACCGGCCTCTTCCTCATCGAATTTTGCCAGGACCTTTCCCCCGGCGGAATCAGGACCGAAAAGCAGCGCCAGCGCCCGGGTTTGCATCTCCTCCTCGGGGAGGCTGATGTCCCCGTAGCCGATATTTTCATGGGTATGGAAGCGGATCTTCTTGAATTTCGCCGCCTGGGACCGGACGAGGACATCGCCGACTATACCCCGGGCCGCTTCCCCGTACTTAAAGGCCTCGTCTTCGGTTAAAACTTTGATGTCGGTTTTCACGAGGCCGTCGGTAAAATAGTTCACCTCGGCCTCGGTTACCAGGCATTTCCGGTTCTCGATATCCAGGGATTGTACCAGGTACTGCCGGCCCCGGTGGAGGTAGACCGCGTTTTCGAAGATCAATTCCTTGGCGCTGGGCCGGTCCATCTCCCCAATCACCACGTTCCGGCCCTTGGTGGTGTCCACAATCACCACATTATCCGCCGTGGCGGACCGAAGGCTGATCCCCTCCGCGGGAAAAGACCGGTCCGCCCAGTGCCAGCGCCCCCCGCCGGGACCGTCTGCCCCGGTATGCCGGACAATGCCCTCTTCCTCCAGATAGGCCAGCGCTTCGGCGGCCCCTTCCCCAAAGGGTTCTTCCCCTTTTTCCATCACCTCGTCCCGAAAGGGCAGCTCAAAGGCCGCGCATTTCACATGGTCCGTAAGAATATAGGGGTTATCCGGATCCAGCCGGGCCTCCTCAACGCTTTTTCTGAAAAACCATTCCGGGTCGTTCATAATGAACTGATCCAGGGGGGAGGAAGACGCCACAAAAACCGAAACCGAAACGCCTCCCCGCCTTCCCGCCCGGCCCGACTGCTGCCAGAAGGAATTGAAAGAACCGGGGAAACCCGCCACCACCGAGGCGTCCAGGCCGCCGATATCTATGCCCAGCTCCAGGGCGTTGGTGGACACCACCCCCCGGATGGTCCCCTCCCGGAGGCCCCGCTCTATTTCCCGCCGCTCATTGGGGAGAAACCCTCCCCGGTATGCCTCCACCCGGATCCGGGAATTATCGGTGTAGAGATTGGCCAGGTCCTCGTTGACGTATGAGGCCGCGACCTCGGTCTTTATCCGGGAATGGGCAAAAAGGATGGTTTTGATCCCCGCCTTTAGAAAAGCCAGCATCCACCGGCGGCTTTCGGTAACCACGGAACGGCGGATCCCCTGGACCGCGTCTACCAGAGGCGGGTTGTAGAGGATCACCCGTTTTTCCCCCCGGGGAGCGCCGTTTTTGTCAACCAAAGTTACCTCGGAACCGATCAGGGTTTCCGCCAGTTCCCGGGGATTGGCGATGGTGGCGGAACAGAGGATGAATTGGGGGGCCGCGCCGTAAAAGGCCGCCACCCGCCGGAGCCGGCGGATCACATCCGCCACATGGCTCCCCAGGACCCCCCGGTAGGCGTGGGCCTCGTCGATAACCACGTATTTAAGCCCGGAAAAAAACTTTATCCATTTGGGATGGTTGGGGAGAATCCCCCCGTGGAGCATATCGGGGTTGGAAATGATGATCCGCCCCCCGTCCCGGGCGGCGACCCGGAGAGAATCCGGGGTGTCCCCGTCATAGGTGGCTACTTTGATGGGCCCGGCGGCTCCGCGGACCGCATTGGCCTGTCCCCCCGGAAATTGGACCATGCCGTTCAGTTCCGTTTGCTGATCCTGGGAAAGGGCCTTGGTGGGAAAAAGGTAAAGGGCCCGGGCTTTTTCGTCGGCCAACAGGGTCTGGAGTACCGGCAGATTGTAGCAGAGGGTTTTCCCCGAGGCGGTGGGGGTAACCACCACCACATTCCGGCCGCGGCATACCTGTTCCCAGACTTCCCCCTGATGGGTATAGATCCCCTCAATCCCCCGGCTCCGCAGGACCCCGGTAATGGCCTCGTTCAGGTCCGGCGGAAAGGGAACCGTCTCCCCATCGGAGGCTTCCAGGACCCGTTCCTCTACGATATAGGGGGCAAAGGCCGGATCCCGTAGGATTTTTTCCAATATAAGGTTATTATCCATAAATTTATTGTATCAGTAAGAAAGAACAAAGGTAAAGTATCGACATATTGGAAAAAACCATTTATACTAGAAAAGGGTTGCATGAGCCTATTTCAAAAATAGAGCCGCATGAGGAGGTAATATATGTCCGAAGTTTTGTCTATTGTACTTGGAGGAGGAAAAGGAACCCGCTTATTCCCCTTAACCCAATCCAGGGCAAAACCGGCTGTTCCTTTTGGGGGAAGATTCCGCCTGGTGGATATTCCTATTTCGAATTGTATTAACGCTGATTTTAGACAAATATACATCCTTACCCAATTCAATTCCGCATCCCTTCATTTACACTTGTCCCAAACCTATGTATTTGATTCCTTTACCAAGGGTTTTGTGGAAATCCTGGCGGCGGAACAAACTTTTGAACATTCCGGGTGGTATGAAGGCACCGCCGATGCGGTACGGAAAAATTTCATCCATTTCAGAACCCAAAATCCCAAGTATTACATCATCCTTTCCGGGGATCAGCTCTACCGCATGGATTTGAAGGACCTCCTGAAAAAACACCGGGATTCCGGGGCGGCGATTACCATTGCCGCCACCGCCGTGGGCAGGGGGGAGGCAAGTCAGCTGGGGATCCTCAAGGTGAATAAAAACAATGAGATCACCGAATTTATGGAAAAACCGGGACCGGTCAAGGATATCTCCGGCTTTAAGATACCGTCCGAGCTGCGGCAGGATAAAACCGGCAAGGGGGACGAATATTTAGGTTCCATGGGAATCTACGTGTTTAACGCCGAGGCCATGGAGAATTGCCTCGCCAATGACCTCACCGATTTCGGCAAGGAAATTATTCCCGCGGCCATTGATAAACTCAAGGTGAATGCGTATTCCTTTGACGGCTATTGGGAAGATATCGGAACCATTCGGAGTTTTTATGAGGCGAACCTGGACCTTACCACCCTGCGTCCCAAATTCGATTTTTATGATGAGGAAAACCCCATCTATACCCACATGCGGAACCTTCCCCCGTCAAAGATGAATTTCAGCAATATGAACCAGTCCATAGCCGCCGAGGGCTGCATCATCACCAATGCTTCGATCACCAATTCCATTGTCGGGATCAGAACCATCATTGAGTCCGGGTCAAGCCTCAACGGGGTTATTTGTATGGGCGCGGATTATTATGAATCGGAGATCCAGAAGCAGCAGAACGCCGAAGCCCGGGTCCCCAATGTAGGCATAGGCCGGGGAGCCATTGTCAAAGGGGCGATCATCGACAAAAACGCCTGTATCGGCGAGGGCTGCCGTATCGGGGTAGACGCCATCCCCCGGATTGACGGCAACTACGGCCATTACTACATCGTGGACGGCATCATCGTGATCCCCAAAAACGCGGTCCTCTACCCCGGCGCGGTGATTTGACCGGCCCGGTATTATCTGGTTCCATACCTTTATCCCCGGCAGAATCCCCGGAGGGGTGTTCTGTCTTAGGGCGCCTCGAAGAAAATCGTCAATTTATTGCAGTATAAGTAATTACGGTAAGGCGATTTTCTTCATAGGGTAAGAAAGACACATGCCGAACATAGATAGGGAGAGGAACCCGCTTGAGAATTTTCGGCTAAAAGGTTATACTCAGAATGTAATAGTGGGAGACAAGCATGGAAAACCAACGTATAAGCGCCAAAACTATAAAACGGACGCCGACGGTATATCCTAACGGTCTGAGCGTTGGAATCACCTCTAATAATAATATAATCCTTGATTTTGTAGACGCCTCCGGTGATCCCGGCGTGGTTCTAGGTTCGTATTTTTTGGAACTGAAATTCGCCGAAGATATGGTAACCATAATACAGAATTCTATAAACCGTATTAAAGGCGGTACCGTCAAGGGTGAATCAAATGAGTAATGTATTACGTAAAGCCAATAAGAAGCCTCGGATTGATTCTGATGAAAGTTTGGATCAGTATTCAGTGTCCTGGGTTCAGTATCCCATGCATTCCTCTTTGCAAAACTATTCTGATCCTGTGGATTTTGTTAAGGATTTCAGTATAAGAGATAATTTATATGAAAGAATAGTTCATACTTTTCCTATAATAACAGTAAATGAATATGGAACACCATATTATGTTGAAACCGAAAAGGAACGTAAAATCAGGGAACGCTTTAAGTTTCTGGATAGTGAACTGGCCGGAACGGAAAATGAAAAACAATATCAGGAAACAAAGGCCCTTTTAAAACAAATATTGGATTCGCTGGAATACAGGAAATATCCCTTTATCGGTGTTGATGACGACGGGCAGGCCGGCGCGGAATGGCATGACGGGGAGGATTATAAAATCGTGACAATAACCCCCTTGAACGAAAGGAAGATAATAATAAATTGCGTAAAAAAAACTTTTGAATCCGTTATTAAAATACAGACCACTCTGGAAAATATATTAAAAAACTCCAATGAAGCACTGAGGATAAACTTATAAGGGGCCCCTTAATGGTTTTGCCGCCAGACCATCATTACGTCCGATATTGCGGCCCGTCTCAATGCCAGGAAGGGAAAATCCTTTCACAAGCGTTCAGGCTGAGGGACCGGGATATTGCTACCGGCCTGTCGGGCGATCATTTTGAGCATTTTGACCACATAGAAGGCGGCAATTACCGGCTGCTCATGGCTGTACTGGCCGGGAGAAATTTGCGGGTTAAACCTGACGGCTGCTTCGCTAAATTGAGGTGCGGCACGGTGACTGAGGCCCTATGCCATGTATCATTTGACAAGCCGGACGGCTGTTCGTCTCATACTTTTCTGAAGGGCATCCAGGAGGGTGGCGATCTGGTTCCCGAATTATTGACCCTGCTTGTTTCCGAAATAAAGCCGGTCAGCGGCGTTTAGCTCTGCAAGTTGTCCGAAAAGCAGGCCGTGGGTTCGACTCCCTCGTTTGTTTGCGGCAGAGGCGGCTTGGGATACCGGCGTTGCGGGCCGCCCCACTTACTATGTACGGCGTCCGGTATCCGAAATACCGTGCCCATGGCTGTTTTCCAGGTTATCCCAATGCCCTATATTTCACACCGCGCCTCCAAGAGGGTTTTCATTTCACAAAGGAAACAAGGATATCGATAAACTTGTCAAAGGTCTTTGCCTCTAAAATGATCTTCAGGTTGTGCTCATCAGAGATAATTTCGGTAATAAAATCAAATATATCCTTGAAAAAAAGGCGATCCCGGGTGTTGATTGCCAGAAGGAAAACAATATTTACCCTGGTGTTGTTCCAGGTAATACCATGGGGATGCAGGGACACTCCGACAACGGATGTGAAGGCGCACATCTCCAGCGGATGGGGCATGGCGATGTTGGAATAGGCGCTGGAACTTACCCGTTCGCGCTGGAACAATTTTTCCTTGAAATTAGCGTCCACATAGCCCTGTTCCGCCAGATCATCGGCCATAACCGTTATGGCGTCGTTCTGATCTTTGAAACCGCGGTTGACATAAAACAGTTCCTCCCGGAATATATGTTTGAGTTTTGCCTCTACTTTCATCTTGATGCGCGTTTTTAAAATATCCGCTATCTTGCCGTAGACAGCCGAAATGTCATTGTTGTTCAGATTCCTCGAAATCTGTACGAAGGATGTATCGGTAAAACTGGCAAAGGGGGTCGTGGTGATTATCAGGTCATAGCCGGAATAATCCTCCAGTTCGTCTTCCAGGGATACAATGCCGGTAATAAGCAGGTTGTCTTCAAAAATCCGGCTGATCTTTTTCGCAAGTTCCACGGAATTATAAAAATATTGGGGATTGAGCAGTATGACTTTCATCTTGTTTTTAATGTTGTTATTCTCTTCTATCAATACTCCTAAGTGTAACGCAATATATGAGATCTCGTCCTCGCTCAAAATGTAACCTTTCTCCTGGGTGATGATGCAGGCCATATATACCGAAACGTCGTAAATAAAAGGATAGGTGTTTTTTATCATGGAGACTTGGGGATTACGCAGCCGAATGTTGTTTTCCAGGCGTATTAACAAGTTTTTTATATGGAGCGCGAGGCGTACCGTAAAGTCAGGGTCGGCAAGGGTAATGTTAAACCATTCCTCAGCCTTTTCCTGCATCATCTTTACAAGCCGGATGACCCCTTCTCCTACCGTTTCCTCAAGCGCCCCGGCCTGCATTTTTTCTAAAGAATCCTTGATAACGCTTGACATAACAAGCAGGGAGAAATCGTTTGTTTCCTGCGGGGTAAATTTCATACCAACCCTTTCGTGCAGACTTTTGGCTATATCCGCCATAATGGCCTGAATGTGGGCGTTTACAAATGTCTTTGGCGCCTCTCGTTCCTTGTTTGTGTGTGCCGGAGGGGACTTGTAAAACCGGTGCCGCTCTAATGTTATGGCGATGTGCAAAATCAGATTCATCATGGAAAAATCGTCCATAAAATAATGATTTTTTCTTAAGGATGAAAATATTATCCTGCGTACCTCCGCCAGATCGTAGTGGGGCAGGTAGCCCTGAATCAGCTTGATACTTAAAAATGATTCCCGGGCATCCTTGTATATCAGCTTGCTTATCATCTTCTTTTTCTCGGTTTCCCGCCCGGTGATACTCACCATGTTGTTTCTGGTTTTAAGGGACAATTCATATTCGGAAAGTTCGCCGTTCAGGCCGGAGAGTTCTTTCATCAGCGTGACCGGAGAAATGGCTAAATCATCGGCAAGCATATCCAGATCATACTGTTCCTTTTCAAGCAGCAGTTTCTGCAGAATGTATTTTTTTCGATCCTCAACGCCCTGCTGCCGTAAAACGTCTGATTTTACCGTCTGTAAAATTTTTGTGAGCCGTCTTTTATCCTCAACAAGAAAACCGTTACGGGAAGAAACAATAAGTCCGGGATAGGCGGCATTGATATCGCTTATGTAAGTTTTAACGCTGCGTACGGATATGCCCAGAAGGGAGGACATGGAAAAGGAAGTCAGCCAGGCGTCCTGAGTAATAAGCAGCCGCAAGAGGACTTTTTCTTTTTCGTTCATGACCGCAAAAATTTATCATTTGAAAACAAAATTTACCACACCTATTTTTGCACCGTAAAAGTGCAAAAATCAGCATATACATTTTTTAAAAGACGGTAAACAATAGAACAAATACTGAAAAGAGGATATGAACGGTGGATATTATTGAAGAATGTATGAAGATAACATCTTTTGGCGGGCAGGCAAAGAGCCTGGCGCTGCGAGCGATTGGGATGGCGCGTTCCGGCGATTTGGCCGGGGCGGATAGGACCATGGCCGAAGCCGGGGAATATCTGCGCAAGAGCCATGAAGCGCATACCGATCTTATCAGCGCCGAGGCTGAGGACAACGGCATCAAAATAGAAGTGACGTTGTTCATGGTACACGCCGCGGATCATCTAACGGCCGCGGATACGGTGTGTTTGTTGGCGGAAGAAATTATTCACCTATACAGGGAAAGGAGGAAATAACATTGTACAAAATTGCTCTGATTTGCGAACACGGCGCCAGTACCGGCCTGTGCGTACAAAAAATGATTGCGGCGGCAAAAACAATTGGAGTGGAGGCGGAAATCGCCTCCTATTCAGTTACCCAAACGGACAATTTGGTAAAAAACATGGACGTACTTTTGATTGGCCCGCAGCTTTCTTACCGGCTGGAAAACCTCAAAAGTTCTTATCCGCAGCAGGCCGGCAAATTTGCCGCCATTAACCCCATTGATTTCGGCATGATGGACGGCGCCAAGATTCTGAAAGACGCCGTGGCCCTGGCCGGTAAAAGCAGGTAACTATTTTACAAAGACAAGGAGATTCTTATGGAGAAATTTATCGCTTCCCTTCAAAAGGCCCTGATACCGGTAGCAGACAAGATATCGGGCAACAAATTTATGGGCGCCCTGGGTCACACCTTCCAGCTGCTCCTGCCTGTAATCATGATTGGTTCCTTCGCCTGCCTCGGCGCCTTCCTGGATATTCCCGCCTGGCAGCGTTTTGTCACTTCCACGGGACTGCAGTTTATACTCATGACCATACAGTCCCTCACCCTCAGCATCATAACCCTGTATGTAGTTATAATTCTGCCTTACCAATACGGCCAGCAGTTGGAACTCAACCCCATGTCTTCTTCGATCATCTCTCTCATGGCCTTCCTGTTGGTTACCCCCCACGAACTCTACACCAGTATCCCTACCCAATGGCTGGGCTATCCGGGACTGTTCGGTGCAATTCTTATCGCATGGGTTATACCCCGGTTTATAAGGCTGCTGATAAAAAAACGAATTTATATACGTATGCCTAAGGGCATACCACCGATTGTGGAAGACTCTTTCGCCTCCATCGTTCCCGCGTTGTTCGTCGCGATTTTCGCGATAATTGTATCTTGGATTCTTGCCATAACGCCCTTCGAAAATTTCCACAATATCATCTATACCATCATCCAGACTCCCTTAAAGGGTCTTGGTCTTTCCCTGCCGGGCTACCTTTTTATGCAGATTCTTGCTACCCTGGTTATGTTCTGCGGCATACACGGCAACACCATATTTGCTACTTATATTCCCTTAACAATGGCCGCCAGCGCCGAAAATCTGGCCGCCTTAGCCGCGGGCCAGCCGCTGCCCAATATCATCACCGGTTCATTCTCGGTACTGTGCCAGCCGGGCGGCATAGGCGGCACTCTGGGGCTCGCCCTCATGCTTGCCTTTGCCGCGAAGTCAAAACGCCTGCGCACCCTTGGCCGCATTTCGGTGGCCCCGGCGATCTTCGGCATCAACGAACCCCTCATCTTCGGCATCCCCATCCTGCTTAACCCGCTGCTCTTCATACCTTATGTTCTCTCTCCCATCGTGTGTACTTCTATCAGCTATTTCGCCATTGCCCTGGGCATCGTGCCGCGCCTTACCGGCACCGAAGTAAACTGGACGATGCCGCAGATAGTTTCGGGCTTTTTGGCTCAGGGCTGGCAGACGGCTGTATTACAGGTGATCCTTATCGCCGTAACGAGCCTTATCTGGTTC
>JAITBE010000002.1 GCA_031283755.1 Spirochaetaceae bacterium | reverse complement strand
GGCTTCGCGGTGGTGGCCGACGAGATCCGTAAACTGGCGGAGAATTCCGGGGAGCAGTCCAAGACCATTTCCACGGTCCTCAAAAAGATCAAAGACTCCATCGACAAGATAACCATATCCACCGAAAATGTGTTGAACAAATTCGAGGCGATAGACGGCGGGATAAAGACCGTGTCTGAACAGGAAGAAAACATCAGAAACGCCATGGAAGAGCAGAGTGTAGGCAGCAAGCAGATTCTGGAAGCCATCGGGCAGTTAAACGATGCGACGCAGATGGTAAAAGGCGGTTCAGAGGAGATGCTTGAGGGGAGCAAGCAGGTAATCCATGAAAGCAAGAATCTTGAAACCACGACCCAGGAGATAACCAACGGGATGAACGAGATGGCAACAGGCGCGGATCAGATCAACGTGGCGGTAAACCGGGTCAACGAGATCAGCGGGCAGAACAAGGAAAACATCGACACACTGGTAGGAGAGGTATCAAAATTCAAAATAGAATGAAAGAAACAAACAAATCCTGGACGAATGACGGCAAGATGATTGTCGTCATTCTTGCTTGGCTTGTAAAAGCGCCTGATTTTCTGAATCAATATGAACGCATTCATCATTTGATGGATAAGGTAATCGAAAAATATCCGGAAGCGATAGAATACCTGCGGCGATTACAGGAATTCGATCCGGTAAAAGTAAGCTATTTGTTAAAGAATTTTGAGCAGATAAATGACATGGCGCTCCAAATAAAAGCAAGCGCAAACAGAATACAAAACGCGGTGAAATATATCACATCACGTATTGAGAATAGTTTTATTATTTCATATTCAACAGACAAGAAGTAATTCCCCCTACGAACGCGGTCAGTTTGCGACACGAAAACTCGTGGAAGGAGGATTTAGGAACAAACCTTTCGAAATGATCTGGAAGTTTGTTGCGCTTCGCGTTTAAAACCTCCCGCATTCAACCCAGAAGTGCAACACTTAGCCCTGTAGCCGCCCTATACAGGGACTACAAAAATCGCCCTACAGGCGATTTTTTACTCTGCAAACTCCGAAAGCAGCCCATAAATCGTGGTTTTTACAGCACAAAGTAACGCAAAAACCTACAATCGCAACAGGCTGCTAGAGAGACCATAAGGGAACATAGGGTTCCAAGTGTACCTCACCCCGGAAGATGTAACGAATGAACCTCCCCTCCGCAGCGCCGTCATCCCCGGCTCTCCGCGGAGCAACGCCCCCCAACTCACGGCATCTTCCCCCATCGTAAGCCCGCCGGGCATTTTGCCCCCCGGCCATGCCGTGGGGGAGGGGCAATTGCCCGGTGAGGGCGCACGACGTGGTACAAAGAACGCCACGCCAAAGCGTGCGTAGATAAAGGCCACGATCGTCTAGCCCTCGCCGGGCAATTGCCCCTCCCCCCACGGGAATCGCCGGAAGCGCAAAATGCCCGGCGGAGCCTTTAAATAATATTCTTCAGCACAATGGTCTTGGTCCGGGTCACCTCGTCAAAGGTGGACAGGACGCCCTCGGTTCCGATGCCGGAATACTTGTAGCCGCCGAAGGGCATCTCGAAGCTGCGGAAGAAACTGGCGCCATTGATGATCACCCCGCCGCACTCAAGCCGGGCCGCTATTTTCCAGGCGGTCTTAATGTCCGCCGTAAAGATACAGCCGCACAGCCCGAAGATGGAGGCGTTCGCAATCTCCACGGCCTCATCCAGGGTTTCAAACCCGATAATCGGCACCACCGGGCCGAAGATTTCCATATCCTTAGCCACATCCGCGGTTTTGGGGACCCCCGTGATAACCGTGGGTTCATAGAAGGCGCCGTTCCGTTTGCCCCCCAGGATGACCGTGCCCCCCTGGGATACGGTGAGGTTTACCTGGCGTTCTACCTCAATGGCCGCCTTCTCGCTGATAAGACAGCCGATTTCGGTGGCGTCCTCCGCCGGGTCTCCGGTCTTGATCTTCTTGATCCGCTCCGTCACTTTAGCGGCGAAGGCGTCCTTGAGGCTGTTGTGGATAAGGAAACGTTTGGAGGCGCAGCATACCTGTCCGGTATTGTACATCCTGCCCCAGATCACCTCTTCCACCGCCAGATCCAGATCCGCGTCTTTCCACACAATAAAGGCGTCATTCCCCCCCAATTCCAGGGCGATATGGGCCAGGTGGCTTGCGGCGTTTTTGTAGGTTTCAATTCCCACTTCCGTGGAACCGGTCAGGGTAATGGCGTGAACGTCCGGGTTTTTGCAAAGCCAACTGCCAACCTGCGAGCCCCGGCCGGTAAGAATTTCAACGGCCCCGTCGGTAACGCCGACTTTGACCAGGAGATCCGTCAGCATACAGAGGGTCAGGGGATTATCGGTTGAGGGTTTTATGATGGCGGCGTTGCCCGCCAACAGGGTGGGCGCCACTTTTTGATCAAAAAGATCGCAGGGAAAATTGAAGGGGATGACGCAGGCCACTACGCCGATGGGTTCCCTCACGGTAAGCAGCACATGATGTTCCTGGTTTTTTTCCTGGCCCTGGGGGATGACCTCGCCGTACAGGTGCTTCGCCCGTTCCACAAAGCCTTTAAAGGCAATGGGGATATTGGCTATTTCTCCCCGGGCCTCGGTGATGGGCTTGCCGGTCTCGTCCGAAAGGGTCCTGGCCAGCTTTTCCTTGTTTTCCTCCACCAGGGCGACAAATTTGAGGAGGATGTCGCCCTTTTCGTGGACCGGGACCTGGGCCCATTTTTTTTGCCCTGCTTTGGCCTTTTCTACCGCCAATTTGACATCATCTTCGGTGGCTGCCGGAACCGTGTCGATTACTTTGCCGTTTGCCGGATTAGTTACCTCAATAACCGCCCCGTTGGAGGCATCCACCGCTTTTCCGCCAATGATCATTTTCATTTTTTTCTTGCTCCTTAAATGTTTACTTGAGTCAATTTCAAAACTCAGGCGGTTTGAAACCGCCTGAGGAAAAGCGGTAAGTCCTCACCTGGCTTATCCGCCTTTCCGGTTAAAACGGACGCCGGACAGGCAAGCCGGCCTCCTCTTTACTGGGCAAAACCCGTATATGACAGCATGAGGCCGCCGGTGGTATTGTTGCCGTCGTCCTCATAACCGTATTCCCCAAAGGTAAATTCCATGATGAAGGGTACGCCGCCCGCGGCTTTTTTTACCCCCGCGGCCACTTCGTCAATCCGGCCGCCTATGCCGGCCCGCCGGCCGCCGCAGTGTACCAAATGGAACGCCGCCGGGGGGGCGGTCATTTTCTTCTTGAGCGATTCCAGGGTAGCGGCGGCGGATGAGATGAGTTCATCCACGGATCCTGCCATGCGGATCACCGCGGTTTTTTCCGCCAGATTGGCGCCGATGTTCATGGAATAGTCGTCGTTCCCGTTCATGGGGTGGCGTATCGCGGTGAGATCCCCCAGCCGGTCCTTAATCCCCAGGGGGGATGTGATGGTATAAACCAGGAGGTTTCCGCCTTTAAGGCTATCCGGGTCCACCCCGGCCCATTCGGCATACTGTTTGAGGGCCGGTTTGCCGTCAATCTCTACCAGAACCCGGTTGTCCCGAACCTTGGTGATGATGCCCACGTCTCCGGTCTCCCGGTAGGCCCCGGTAAAGAGGTTGACCGCCGGTTGTTCGGCATAGAAGAAAGCCAGGGTTATACCGTCGGCAAATACCTGCTGATTGGCAAAAAGTTTCCACTCGCCGGCAATGGCGTTGTCGGCGGCGCTGCCGCCAAAGAAGGGCTTCCGCCCAATCACATCGGTTACGCCCTTAAGGAAAAATTCTTCCTCCCCCGGAGGCGCGGCCATATAAAAATAGTCCGGGGCGCCGGTTTTCCCCGCGTTTTTTATGGCTTCCTGGGCCGCGAGTCTTCCGGTTTCCCGGGCGCAGACACCGTCTCCTGCGGATTTGGGTTTTCCGGCGACTCCGACGCTTATATCCTTCCCCCCCAAGGCCAAAATACCTACAAAACCCTTTTCGCCGGAGATAAAACCTTCGGGGGTAATAACGCCGGTAAAGGAAGTATTACCCAACACGGGAACACCCGGCAATTCTTCGCTGATTCCCGCAAGCATCTGCCCCAGGTCATAGGCCACGCTGGCATAGGCGAAAGCGATTTTGATATCCGTAAGCCCTGCTTTGACTTTTCCCGCCGCTTCTTTGCCGGCAGCCTTCGGATCGACCGCAATACTGGAACCGGTATTACCTTTCATAATACACCTCCTGATAAAATTATCACGGACATTTAAGCCATGATAAAATAAGGATAAGTCCACTTTTTTTATCTGTAAAGTACGCACTATTTTGTACTATAGTTACCTGATTGTTACTAAGGGCTTTTTCAAAATTGGACCCGTAAAAAAGCTCCGCGAAAAGCGGAATTTCCTGAGGAACAGGGCGGGAAGGCGCTTGCTTGGGCGGGTTGGACCGGAAACCGGAGGGCCCGAACAGCGCTATTTTTTTAATTGATCAGCTTCCTGGACGGCTTCCTTTGCCTGGACCTTTTCGTAATAATACCGCATATTTTCCTTTCCCCAACGGTAAATGTCGTTGACTATGGGCAAAAGGGTTTTTCCCAGATCCGTGAGGTAATACTCCACCTTGGGAGGCACGACCGGATAGATACTCCTGGAGATGATCCCGTCCTGTTCAAGGTCCCGAAGCTGTTTGGTCAGAATCCGGTTGCTGATACCGGTAAAGAGCTTGAACAATTCCCCAAACCGCAGGGGGCCTTCGTTGCCTAAATGCCAGATAATAACCACCTTGTATTTACCGCTGATAATGGACATGGTTAATTCTTTTTCGCAGGTAAATTCGTGGTTTTTGAACTTGCGTTCAATTTCGGCCCGTAAATGAATCGGCAAAGGCTTCCTCCCGGGAACAGTCCCGCGGTCATATCGCGGCTGCTTCAAAATCCGGCAGCCCGATTTGAAACCTATTCAATTATAATCCCATACCGCGGATAATACAATAGAGTTGTTCGGCGGCCCGGCGGGCGGATTTGTAGAAAAAGAAAAAACTTTAGGTTATCATCCGCTTATGTTGTTTACCGTTACCTATACCGGCAAGGATCCCACTGATCTGGGGTACCTGCTCCACAAGAATCCCGCCCGGCCGCAGACGGCGGCATTGAGTTTCGGGCGGGCTCATGTATTCTACCCTGAAACAGGACCGCTGTGTTGTACCGCCGCGCTGCTTCTGGACATCGATCCCCCGGATCCGTTCCGGAACCGGGATGCAAAATCAAAGGAAATATCTGATTTCGTGAATGACCGGCCCTATGTGTGTTCGTCCTTTATGAGTACCGCCATATCCACCGTGTACGGAACGGCCATGTCCGGAAGGTGCGCCAAAAAGCAGGAACTGGCGGACAGCCCCTTGGATTTAAAGGCCGGTCTTTTCATGCTGCCCTGTTGGGGCGGCGGAAAATTACCGGAATTGTTATTCGGGCCCCTGGGTTACGAGGTAAAAAGTGAAGTTGACGGGCAATTTTCCGAATGGGGAAACAATCCCTACATCAACCTTACTATCCGGGGAAAAGTTCGGCTTCGGGACTTGCTCAACCATATTTATGTGCTTATTCCGGTTTTTGACCAGCAGAAACACTATTGGATTGGGGAAGATGAAATAAACAAGCTCCTGAATCACGGCAAAGGCTGGCTTGAGGATCATCCCGAAAAACGCCTCATTGCCCGCTGTTATTTCAAGAATCTGTGGAGCCTGACCCGTACCGCCCTTGACCGGCTGGAGGGAACGTCAGCGGCCGGTGAAAAAACGTCATCCGGCGGGGCGGGAACCCCCCCCTCTGACGCGGATGAACCGGCCGCTATGGTACGCCCAAGGCTGAATATGCTGCGGCTGGAAGCGGTGATCCGGGTGATAAAAAAAAGCGGCGCCCGGTCGGTGATTGAGCTGGGCTGCGGGGATGGGAAGCTGCTGCGGCTTTTGCTAAAAGAAGAAACCCTTACCCGCATTACCGGCGTTGACGTTTCCCCGGCCGCCCTGAAACATGCCCGGAAAAAATTAAAAATAGATCAGCTGCCGGAGACAGAGCAAAAACGGATTTCCCTCTTTCAAGGCTCCGTTACCTACCGGGACAAGCGGTTCAGGGGTTACGACGCCGCCCTTTTGGTGGAGGTGATAGAACATCTGGATGAAAACCGGCTTGATACCCTTGCGGAGGTGGTTTTCGGCGATGCCCATCCGGGGATCGTGGTGATAAGCACCCCCAACATAGAATACAACAAGATTTACGGCCGCTCATGTTTCCGCCACCGGGATCACCGTTTTGAGTGGAACCGGGAGCAGTTCCGCTTTTGGGCGGAGCGGATTGCCGGACTTTACAACTATGACGTGAGCTTTGAGGATATAGGCCAGGTGGACGCAAAATACGGCGCACCCACCCAAATGGGGGTGTTTGTCCAGAGGAATTTTCCCTCGATATACACCATTACCGCTCCTGATGAAACCACCCAGGCGGAGATCGAAGGAAGTGAATTTTATAATAGCAAAAAAGACGAAATCGGTCAAGTGTATGACCCCCCGAAACCCTTGGATTATGACACCGGTTCCGCCGGTTCCGGCAGCGCCGGGCCGCAAGACACCGGTTCCGCCGCCGGCCTTTTGCCTGAGAGGGCCGGGCCAAATCCTACCGCGCCGCCCCCGGCCGGGACGCCTCCAGCGGTTGACGATGTACTAAAACGGCTTACCATCAGGACCGGGCTTCACCATGACATGGTGATTGATGAGAAAAACGGCGGCGCGGCCCTTGAAATCATGAGCCGCTTTTCCGCCGATCCCCGGTGGCTCATCTACCTTCCCCCGGCCATGTCCCCCTGCAAAACCAGCTCCCTGCCGGAATTTATAGAGCATCCCCAGGAGGCCTTTGCGTATTACCGGAAGACCGGCCTGACCCAAGTTGTCTGTGAGGAAAAACACCTGGGCTCCCGGGCGGTGATTGTCCTCTGCCGCAGCCCCAAAACCACTTTAGACCGTTTCGGCGTAGAGGATGGTTCACCGGGAATCATCTATACCCGGATAGGACGGCATTTTTTTGATCCCTCCGAGGCCGCGACGGAGTATGCCATCCTTGAACGCCTGGGGAATGTCCTTACCCGGTCGGGGTTTTGGGAACAATTTGCGACGGATTGGGTATGCCTGGACACGGAACTTTTCCCCGGGCCGGCTAAGGCCCGCGGCCTCTTTCTGGAACAGTACGCCCCGGTGGGAAAGGCCGGGAAAGGCGGCATTGCCGCAGGTATCGCCGCCTTACAGCAGGCCCTTTCCGCCCGGCTTCCGGCAGAGGAATCATCAGGGCCGCCGGAGGGGGCCGGGGCATACAGAGCCGCCGGGGACAGGTCCGCAACGCCGGCATTGGATGTACCGCCGGAATCCCCAAAAAAGCAGCGGGGCGGGCCGCCCGCCGGCATGAATGTTGCCGCGGCGCTGGAACGTTTTGAACAACGCGAAGAATGTCTTGACCGGTATATTACCACCTGCCGCCGTTATTGCCGGACAGTATCCCCGGTGGAAGATTACCGCATCGCCCCCTTTCACCTCCTTGCCACCGAAGGGAAGGTCTGGAACGACAAAAACCATCTCTGGCACCTGGAGACGATCCGGCGTTTTATGACAGGAACCGATCCCCTGTTTATAAGCACCAGCCACACCGCCGTTGATCCCGCTGACAAAAAAGCCGTGGCCGCCGCGACGGACTGGTGGCTCAGTCTTACCGGTTCAGGCGGCGAAGGCATGATTGTAAAACCGGTGGACTTTATTGCCCGCCGCGGGACAGAACTGCTCCAACCCGCCATCAAATGCCGCGGGCGGGAATACCTCAGAATCATCTACGGGCCTGAATACACCCTTCCCGAAGGGCTGGAGCGCCTGCGGAACCGTTCCCTGGCAAAAAAACGCCGCCTCGCCCTGGCCGAATTTGCCTTAGGCATGGAATCCCTGGAACGTTTTGTCAGGAAGGAACCCTTTCATCGTTTTCATGAATGTGTGTTCGCCCTGTTGGCCCTGGAGAATGAAACCGTGGATCCCCGGTTATAGGGAATAGGGAAAACAGCTCCGGTACTGCATGGGGCCCCGGTTTCCGGCTCATAACCGCACCCGGAATATACTCCCTGTTCCTCCCCCCTCTCCGCTTTTACTCTCCACGTTGATTGTTCCGCCATGGGCGCTTATAATGGCGGCGGCTATGGCAAGGCCGATCCCGGCGCCGCCGGTGCTGCGGCTTCGGGATTTATCGGTACGGTAGAAGCGTTCAAAGATATGGGGAATGTCCTTTTCCGGTATGCCTATGCCGGTATCGGCGACGATAATATCCCAATGGGGGTCTCCCCTCTCTATGCTGACGGTGATGCTTCCTGAGTCAGTGTATTTTACCGCGTTGGAGAGGAGGTTCATAAACACCTGTTTAAGACGGTCATAATCGGCGGTTATGGGGCTTTCCATAAGGCAAAGGCGTAACGCTATTCCTTTTTCCTGGACCGCCGCCCTGAACTGTTCCGCCGTAATCTGTACTAACTTTGCGAGGTCAAAGCTGGTTTTGTTCAGATTTTTTGACATTTCGCAGGGGAGGGGGAGGAGCTTTTTATTAACAACCTCAAGGCTGGTCAGGATATTCAGATCATTAACCAGATTGGTAAGCCGTATTATTTCCTCGTGGCAGCTTTCAAGATGTTCCCGGTCCGGTTTATACACGCCGTCAATCATGGCTTCTATGTTTCCCTGTAGACAGGTCAGGGGGGTGCGTAATTCATGGGCGATGTCGGAAGTGAGCTGTTTTTGGCGGCGTTCCCCCTCTTCCAACTCCGCCGCAAGACGGTTGATTGAGCGGGAAAGGTCCTGGAGTTCCCGCGTCCTATATTGTTCGTTTATCCTGATGATAAGCCCCTCGGGATTTGCTTCGCCGGAAGGCGCGGTCCACGGCGCGTGAACCTGGGCTATCTTGCGGGCCGCTTCTCCGGCTTTAAGAATCGGTTTTGCTATGCTCCGGGAAAGCAGCAGGGAAATACCGGCGCTTAACAGGGCGAGGATAACGCCGGCAAAAAGGAGGAGCCTGTTTATTGACCTTAAAAATTCCGTTTCCGTTTCACTGTAAAAGAACGGGCCATAGGTTTCTATATTCACCGTCCCTACGATCCGGTTGTTATAGTACACCGGATGCCGCTGTTTCTGCATACCGCCGTTTAAACGGAAATTCTGTTCCATCCGGACGGCGATGTCGTTTATTACCTCCACGCATTGCTGCATGTCGCAGGAACGGGCGTCCCATACCGGTTCCTTTCCCTCATCTTCCACGGTTACAATATATCCCTCATGGACAAAGTACATCCCTATCGCCTCGGTAGTAACGCGGTCAAAACTCCCTTCCATGGGGTTATACAGCGCTTCTATGGCCCGGACTATTTCCCCGCTTTTTTCACTGATATTTTCCTTGATCAACGCGGTAAAAGTTATACCGGTGAATATGTTTATCGCCAGGGTTAAAATCCCAAGGGCCGCCCCGATAAACAAGGCATAGGTAAGGGCCAGGCGGTGTTGAAGGCTTATGGTGAAATTTCGTTTCATGGGTCCCCCAGGCGGTATCCCATGCCGTAGACCGTGATGATATATTTCGGCGTTTTCGGATCATCTTCTATTTTTGCCCGGAGTTTTTTTATGTGGGTGTCCACCGAACGGTCAAACCCGTCGTAATCGGAACCTTTTATCGCCTCGAGAATTTCTTCGCGGGTAAATATTTTTGCCTGGCGGGACATGAGCAGGGTAAGGATATGGTACTCATCACGGGTAAGGTTGACCGCTTCCCCGTTCCGGCTGACGATCCGCTTCTCAGTATCGACGATTAGATCATGGTAAAAAAGAAAATCGTTTTTTTTGCCACCGCTTCTCCGCAGGGCCGCTTCGACCCGCGCCATAAGCTGCCGGGGGCTAAAAGGTTTGGTTACATAATCATCGGCGCCAACGTTCAGGCCGCGGATTATGTTTTCTTCCTCAACCTTGGCGGTGATCATAATGATAGGAACATCTGACTCCCGCCGTACTTTTTTGCAAAATTCTTCGCCCGAAAAATCGGGAAGCATAAGGTCCAGGAGTATCAGCGAAACCGGATTCCGCGAACCCTGGTTTTTTTCAAAAAATTCCATGCCTTCCCTGCCGTTTTTGGCACAGAAGACGGCATAGCCGTTGATTTCGAGATAAGATTTTACCAGGCTGAGGATCTTTACTTCATCATCCACCACTAAAACGGTCTGCGTATCCTTCATGGTTCTTTATTTTACCATTTTGCGCTTTATCGGTGAAGTCCCGTGGGGGAGCGGCAATTCCCCGGCGCGGGCTAGACGATCGTGGCCGGAATCTACGCACGCTTTGGCGTGGCGTTTTTTGTATCACGTCGTGCGCCCCCGCCGGGGAATTGCCGCTCCCCCACGGGCTTTAGCGGGTAAAAGGCAAAAGGGTAACAGGCTGAGGGGGGAAGAGGCCGGGGGGCGGGGAGGCGCTGCACTGCGGGGGGCGGAGATGATGGCGTTGCGGAGGTCCTATTGAACCGGGCATCGGGCTCTTCCGGCGAAGTCCTGTGGGGGAGGGGCAATTCCCCGGCGCGGGCTAGACGATCGTGGTCGGAATCTACGCACGCTTTGGCATCGGCCTTTACCTTTATCGATCCGTGTTACCGCTCTTTGGCCTCTCGCCGTGTTGCCTTTTTGGGGAGACGCGCTCAACATTTCGCGCGCCGGCTTTTGGCGGGTGTTTTTTGTATCACGTCGTGCGCCCCCGCCGGGGAATTGCCGCTCCCCCACGGGCTTTAGCGGGTAAAAGGCAAAATGGCATCAGGTGAGATGGGGGAAGAGGCCGGGGGGCGGGGAGGCGCTGCACTGCGGGGACCGGAGATGATGGCGTTGCGGAGGTCCTATTGAACCGGGCCGGTCTCTTCCGGCGAAGGCATGTGGGGGAGCGGTAATTCCCCCCGTTCACTAACCTGTGGAGTCCGCCTGCGGAGCCCCGGGAACCTACGGTTCCTTGGGGTCTCCTCCGGCGGGGAATTCCAGAACCGCTCACGGGGGGAATTGCCGCTCCCCCACGGGCTTTAGCGGGTAAAAGGCAAAAGGGTAACAGGCTGAGGGGGGAAGAGACCGGAGATTGGGGGGCGCTGCCCTGCGGGGGGCGGAGATGACGGCGTTGCGGAGGTCTTATTGAACCGGGCCGGTCTCCTCCGGCGAAGGCATGTGGGGGAGGGGCAATTCCCCCCGCTCGCTAGCCTGTAGAATTCGCCTGCGGAGCCCCGGGAAGGGGTCTCCTCCGGCGAAGAATTCCAGAACCGCTCACGGGGGGAGTTGCCGCTCCCCAGCAGGTCTTCGCCGGAAGACGCGAAATACCGCCCTGCATGATGATTTTTGCAATGTTTTTGATGATTCCGGCAATGGCTTTTAGGGCAGGATAGTGATGAAATAAGCTATTATGAAGAAGATAACCGAAGCACTGAACCCCGTTTCCCGGCCGGAGAAGATACTTCAATTTGGGGAAGGGAATTTTTTACGGGCCTTTGTGGACTGGCAGATCGACATCGTCAATAGCAAGACCGGTTTTAACGGGAATGTGGTGCTAATCCAGCCCCTGGAGCAGGGCATGGGGGACACGATAAACGCCCAGAAGGGACTTTATACCACCCTATTGCGGGGAGTCCAAAAGGGTAAAACCATTGAGGAGTCGCGGCCCATTACCTCGGTCAGTCGCTGCCTCAACCCCTATTCCCAATTTGACGAGTACCTGCGCTGCGCTGAAAATCCCGATCTGCGTTTTGTCGTTTCCAATACCACCGAAGCGGGCATTGCCTACAATGCCGCAGACCGGCTTTCCGACCGGCCCCAGCGGTCTTTTCCCGGCAAAGTAACGGCCTTTCTGTTCCGGCGTTTTGAACATTTTCACGGGGACCCTGCAAAGGCGCTGGTGTTTATCCCCTGTGAATTGATTGACAAAAACGGCGATACCCTTAAAGCAATCGTTGAACGTTACGCGCGGGAATGGAATTTAGGGGATCCTTTTTTTGCCTGGCTTGATTCCTGTGATTTTTGCAACAGCCTTGTGGACCGGATTGTCCCCGGGTATCCCGGCGGGGAGGCTGTTTCTATCTGCGAAAAACTCGGCTATGAAGATAAACTGCTGGTAGCGGCGGAGATCTTTCATCTCTGGGTTATTGAAACCAAAGGGGATCACCGCGCGGAACTTCCCCTGGTAGACGCGGGACTCAATGTGATCTGGACCAATGACATGAGTTTCTACCGGACCCGGAAAGTACGGATTCTAAACGGCGCCCACACTTCCAGCATCCTGGCGGCATACCTGTACGGCCTTGATACGGTGGAACAGTGTATCAAAGATCCCCTTATCGTCAAAATGATGAAGAAGGGTATTTTTGATGAAATTATTCCTTCGATGGAAGATCGTTATGCCGCCGAACTTACGCAATACGCAAATGACGTGCTTGAACGTTTCGCCAATCCCTACATCAAACACCTGCTCCTTTCCATAAGCCTGAATTCGGTATCGAAATTCAAGACCCGGGTGCTTCCCTCTCTTACCGGCTATATTGCCAAAACAGGAAAGCTGCCGCCGGTTCTCGTCTTTTCCCTGGCCGCCCTTATCGCGTTTTATAAAGGCGGCAGCCTTGCCGGCCGTGAATTACGGGGCAGCAGAAACGGAAGCGCCTATCCGATTCAGGATGACGAGGAGGTATTAAAACGGTTCGCCGGCCTCTACGCTGAAACGAAGGATGACGACCCGGCCGGGGCGCAAAAGATAACCCGCGCAGTGCTGGGTTCCACCGACTGGTGGGGGGAGGATCTGTTGGCCTATGCGGGGCTTCCTGACGCGGTAAGCGCCTGCCTTGGGGCAATCCGGCGTTCCGGTATCAGGAAGCTTATCGAGGGGCTTGTGTAGGGTATGGGAGAAATACGGCGCTTAATCAGAATCAACGGGAACGACAATGTGGCGGTTGCCCTTTGTCCCTTACATAAGGGGGAAGCCCTGCCGTTTCCCGCGGGTTCTCTGTTGACCGCGGCGGATGATATTCCCGCGGGTCATAAGATCGCCCTCAAGGATATTGAAGCCGGGGAGCGGATTATCAAATACGGGTTCCCTATCGGCGCCGCGACGGTCAGGATCAACCGGGGCGCCCATGTGCATACCCATAATGTACGGACCCTGCTCTCTGAAACGCCGGAATATCAATACAAAGCAATAGACCAGCGGGAAAGGGAATCGGGGGATTCCTCCCGGGAAGCCGCTGATTCCCCGGGTTCCCCGGATGCAGGGGACATACCGGAAATCAGCGTGTTTCGGCGCAAGGACGGGCGCATAGGTATCCGCAACGAAATCTGGATCATTCCGACGGTGGGCTGCGTCAACAAAACCGCGGAAATTTTAGCCCGGTGGGCGGACCGGGAATACGGCGGCGGCGCCATCGACGGGGTGTATGCCTGGACCCATCCCTACGGCTGTTCACAAATGGGCAGGGATCATGAAACAACGAAAACCATTCTTGCCGATCTCGCAAAACATCCCAACGCCGCCGCGGTATTGATATTGTCCCTGGGCTGTGAAAATAATTCCATGAAGGATTTTAAGGAAGCCCTGGGGGAATACGGCGAAGATACGGAACGCATGGCCTTTCTGGTTACCCAGGACTGCGGGGATGAAATCGCCGAAGGGAAAACCCTGCTGGCCGCGCTGGCCTTTCATGCGGCTCTGGCCCGGCGGGAACCGGCGAAACTGCCGGAAATCATTGTCGGCCTCAAGTGCGGCGGTTCCGACGGGTTTTCCGGCATTACCGCCAACGCCCTGACCGGCCGCCTCTGCGACACCCTGTGCGCCATGGGCGCCTCCGCCATATTGACCGAAGTGCCGGAAATGTTCGGCGCGGAACAAATGCTTATGGATCGCTGTGAAACCAGGGAACTCTTTGATAAAACCGTTTCCCTTATAACAAACTTTAAAGAGTATTACCGATCCCATAACCAGACGGTGTACGAAAATCCTTCGCCGGGAAACAAGGCCGGGGGCATTACGACGCTGGAGGACAAATCCTGCGGCTGTGTTCAGAAAGGAGGTGCGGCGCCAATACGCGGGGTCTATTGTTACGGCGAACGGATAGTTCCCGGAAAAGGAGGGGTGCTGCTCCTGGAAGGGCCGGGGAATGACATCGTGTCTTCAACAGCCATGACCGCCGCGGGAGCTCACCTCATCCTCTTTACCACCGGCCGGGGAACGCCCCTGGGCGCGCCGGTTCCCACGGTTAAAATCGCCAGTAATTCCGCCCTGGCGCGGAAAAAGGCAAACTGGATCGATTTTGACGCGGAAGCTGTTCTTGACAACGGCATGGAACCGCTGTGCGCCGATCTGCTGGATTTAATTATTGCGGTCGCGTCGGGACGCAAAAAAACAAAAAACGAATTAAACGGGTATCGCGAAATAGCGATCTTTAAAAACGGCGTAACTCTCTGAACCGGCGCCCATCGGCGTTTTGCGCGTTACCGGCTAGACCCCGCGGGGGAGGGGAAATCCCTCCGTTCGCTGACCTGTAGAATTCGCCTGCGGAGCCCGGGAACCTGCGGTTCCTTGGGTCTCCTCCGGCGAGGAATTCCAGAGACGCTCACGGGGGGATTTCCCCTCCCCCGCGGGCTTTAGCGGGTGAAAGGCAAAAGGCCGTTTATTCTATCCACAGTTCCACTTCTTTTGAAGCTCCCATATACCGTTCATTGCCGGGAAAGACAATGGTAACGCGGTATTGCCCTCTCGCGCGGGGCGGGGCGTTAAGCGCGGAAGCGTCAACAGCAAAATAAGAAAAAAGCAGGGGCGGCTCTACCGGCGGTTCGGTGAACGCGGTAATTTCCTTGGGACTGCCGTCATAGGCAAAACGCCAAACCGGATCGGTAACAATGGAAATAAAAGCCTTCTGAATGTGGTATTCAATTTTGATGTTTTTACCCTGACGGTAGCCGTTTCCCCCGGGCCGTTCAATTCTGACATAATAATCACCCACCTCGGAAGGCGCTTCGCTGCCGCCGTTCCGATCATTTTCCAAATCTTCTTCGGACATAAAATAGGTAACGATAAAAGGGGGAACATCATTTTTCGCGGCATAAACTTCAACGGTCTGGTTTTGCCCGTTGTATTGGGTGTGCTGATAGGTGGCGGAAGTGATGATGGGCGCTTCTTCCAATGCCTGCTCTTGTGAGAAACAGGAAACAAGCAGAAGCGCCGGCAGGATCGCAATGAGGAATTTTATTGGCATTATTCGTCCAGATCGGAAAGCTGGGTAGAGAGATACCGTTCTCCGGAGTCCGGCAGGATCGCCACGATTGTTTTGTTACGGCTTTCGGGCCGGGATGCAATGGCAAGGGCGGCCCACAGAGCGGCTCCCGATGAAATACCCGCCAGGATGCCCTCGGCGCGGGCCAGGGTGCGGGCGGTTTCAATGGCGTCTTCGTTGGTTACCCTGACTATCTCATCGATGATGGATCGGTTAAGTACCTTGGGCACAAAACCCGCGCCTATTCCTTGAATACGGTGGGGGCCCGCAAAACCGCCGGAAAGGACCGGTGAGGCGTCCGGTTCCACAGCCACGATCTTAACCGCCGGATTACGTTCTTTAAGCACTTCCCCTACTCCGGTGATGGTGCCGCCGGTTCCCACCCCGGACACAAAGATATCCACGGCGCCCTTGGTATCGGCCCATATTTCTTCCGCGGTGGTACGGCGGTGTATTTCGGGGTTGGCGGGATTTTCAAACTGCAGGGGCATATAGGAACCGGCGATACGGCCCACCAGTTCTTCCGCCTTTTGGACCGCCCCCTTCATGCCCGACTTGCCGGAGGTAAGGACCACTTCCGCACCGAGCATCCGGGCAAGTTTCCGGCGTTCCACCGACATGGTTTCGGGCATGGTGAGGATGAGCTTGTAACCCCGCGCCGCGCAGGCAAAGGCCAGGCCGATGCCGGTATTGCCCGAGGTGGGCTCAATCACCGTGCCGGTGGGCGTTGCCCCGCGTTTGAGTTTGCCGGCTTGTTCCGCCGCGTCCAGCATGGCCGCCCCGATACGGTCCTTTACGCTGGCCATGGGGTTAAAAGCTTCTATCTTCACCAGTACGATCCCCGGCAGATCCTTTGCCATTTTCGTAAGCCGCACCAGGGGCGTGTTCCCCCGGGCGGCGACGATGTTGTCAAAAATTGTCCCCCGGTAAGGGGCGTCTCCACTTTTCACTTTCAACTCCTCACTTCTAACTTCTCTGCGCCCCTGCAACCTTAATTCCGTACTGCGGCTTTTTTGGGGCTTCCGCCGTGCTGCTACTATGGATTAACACGCTTTCGCGTGCCGTCTTAAGCGTCTAACTTATATTGAATAGTCCGATTCCTGATTGATGTCGTACTGGAACATCGCTAAAATACGTTCCTGAATTTCCGTCAGTTCCGCGTCTGTCCTGGCCCGGGGACGTTTTACGCTTATCTGAATGCGGTTGCGGATCGTCCCCGGCCCCGGAGAGAAGACGATCACCTCGTCGGAAAGGTAAACCGCCTCCTGGGTGTCATGGGTTACGAGGATCACGGTGATGGGGGCCCCGGTTTCGCCGGTCTCGTCCCAGAGCCGCAGCAGTTCGTCCTGGAGCTTTTCACGGGTCAGGGCGTCCACTGCGGCAAAGGGTTCGTCCATAAGGATGATCTTCGGCTCCACCGAAAGGGCCCTGGCCAGGGCCAGGCGCTGGCGCATACCCCCGGAAAGCTGGGAAGGGTATTTATGGGCCGAAACAGCCAGATCGACCTTATGCAGATAAAAAAATGCCTTTTCCTCAAGTTCCCGCCTTTTCAATTTTGCCGTGCCGTGCCTATCGCCGGAACGCTTATCATCAGAGCGCTTATCGGCGTTACGCTTATCAGCGCTACGCTTATCGCCGGAACGCTTATCAGCGTTGCGCAGTTTCAGCGCGAATACCACGTTCTGTAAAACGGTCATCCAGGGGAAAACCGCGTAATCCTGAAAGATCATGGCGATGTCGTGTTTTGGGTGATCCCGGAACACGCCGTTGGCCAGGGGCGAAATGAAGCGGTAACGGCGGCGGTAGGCGATCTGTTCTTTGCGGGTGGCGGGCAGGGGTTCCAGAACCAGTTTGCCGTCGATGTGGATCGTGCCGTCGGTGGGGGCCTGGAGTCCGGCGAGGATTTCCAGGAATGTCGATTTGCCGCAGCCCGAAGGCCCCAGGATGGAAACGATTGTTCCGTCGGGGATGGTGAGGGACACGTTGAGCACTGCGGTGAGCCCTTCGGCCAGGCCCTTTTCGTTGATCACGGAAAAAAACTTGCCTATGCTTTTTGCTTCAATCATGACGGCCCGGCTCCGTGCAGAGAGAGACCAGGAGTGGGGGAATAAAAACGCTTCGCGTTTTTATTTTCGGAGTTTTGCTCCGCAAAACTCCACTCCCGAAAAAAGGTAAGCATTTTTATGGAGCGAGGGACGCCCAAGAATGCACGCGAACTGGTGAGCGTGTTTACGGGGTGATATAACACGGCGTGCCCCCCAATGACAGCCCTATAGGGGAAAAAGACGAAGGGGGGCGCAGCGCAGAACGCGCAAGGGATAGAAGCGGAAATACCGCAAGCCCGCCGCAGGCGGGCTGAGGAATTGGAGCGGATAGCCCGGTCGCCGCACAGCGGCGATGCGCCCAATAGAAATTTGGCATGTGGCTTTTTCATGTTTGTTTTCATGCGCTCCCCCTTATTATTTTCTTCACTTCTCACTTCTCACTTCTCACTTCTCACTTCTCACTCCTCACTCCTCACTTTTCTCATCTTCCCACTTTCCAAACCGCGAGTTTGATTTCCACGTACTTGAGGATCTCGATGAGGAACCAGCCTATCCAGCCGAGGATCACCATGCAGACCATCATTTCGGGGATGACGAAGTAATCTTTGGCTTGCCCGAGGAGGTAGCCTATGCCCATGCGGCCGCCGTAGGATTCGCCGATGAGGAGCATCACCAGGCCCATGGCCACGCCGGTTTTGAGGCTCATGATGATGCTGCCGAAGGCGTGCCAGAAGTAGACTTTGCGGAGGAGGGTGAACTCGCTGGCGCCGAAGACCCGGGCGGACGCGAGGTAGCGGGGGTCGGTGTCTTTGATGCCCTGGTAGGTGTTGAAGAGGACCGGGTAAAAGATGCCGATGAACATGAGGAAGACGTGCATTTTGCTGCCTATGCCGAAGAGGATGATGGTCATGGGCACCCACGCGGGGGGCGGTATGGGCGACAGGAGCTGCCAGAGGGGGAGGACGTAGGCGCGGATTTTAAGGTTCCAGCCCATGAGGAGGCCGACGGGGACGGCCAGGGCCACGGCAATGGCGAAGGCGATGAAGAAGCGGCCCATGCTCCAGCCTATATGGAGGACGAGTTGTTTATGCCAGAGCATGAACCAGAAGCGCCGCGCCACGGTGGAGAGGCTGGGGATGAGGCTTTCCGGCAGGATCTTCCACCGGGGGAGGAATTCCCAGAGGAGGAGCAGGGGGATGAGGATGATCAAAAACTCCGGAGAAAAAAAATTTCCCAGGGAATTTTTCAGGAAGCCCCAGAGCTCTTGAAAAACCCGGCGCCAGCCCCTGGTTTCGTAGGTATCGGTTTGGTTCATGGTTTCCCTTGTTTCCTACTATTTAGATGGATATGATAATATAGCAAAACTATGGGGTTGGTCAAGGTATTTTGGGGGCGGGGTGATAATGAAGAACCTGGGAGCAAGCCCGATCCGGAGGTCCGATGTTTGCCGGTTGGACCCGGCCTTCCAGTCAATCTATTAGAATAGATTGCTATATTGGGCCGGACTTTCGTCATACGGAACCCTCTCTGCCAGGATGTAACTGTTTATCAATAGGGAACCTCTGAAAACTGAAGTTTCAGAGGTTCCCTTACCCTGTTGGGTTATTGGAAGACAGGGGTCCATACCCCGAAGCTTGCCTCGGTTAAAGGAACTACTTCTGAAAAAGTTGTAAACCGATCTTCGGATCGGGGTATGGAGTCCAAGAACCCGCTCACGCGGGGGAGAGTACAATAAATTTCCCATCCAACAAAAATACCTCGGCGCTTGGCCCCGAGGTATTTCATTTCCCTAAACTCCGGCAATCAGCGTCCGTATCCGGGGGATACTACGCCATGAGGCACCTTACCTACTTCAAGGTTTGTAACCAGGGATAAATCACCGGAATTGACGATAAGTACCCTGCCATTAGCGCCGGACCCTACCCCCGACGCGGCCACAATGATATAGTCCCCGGTGGGATCGTATGCCTGATGATTGATGCCCCCCGTACCCAAAGCGCCGGCGTCGATGGTCCGTGTAACCTTGATGGTACTCCAGTCAACGTTCTCACTCCCACTTCCTATCGCCGTGGCACCGCTCAAGGCGTCGATATCGACCAGCCGCACGAGGGGGCCGGTCAGACCGGTATGCTGGTGA
>JAITBE010000266.1 GCA_031283755.1 Spirochaetaceae bacterium | reverse complement strand
ACCTGCGGGCAGGGAAGTTACCCTGACCGCTTTCGGAGATCATGTCCAGGTAGTTCTCCATCCACCATTTGATGAAGGTTCTGGTTGCGTCAGGGTGCCTGGTCTGGCTGAATCCCATGATGCCGTTGGGGCAGTAAACCATGCTGCCCTGACGGGCGCTGGGACCCGTAATGGGTGGCATTATAGCGCAATTTTTCTCGATATCCTTGCCGGCCACAGCCGAGAAACCCCAACCACCCAGGATACATGCTTCACCTGCGGCGAACATACGCTCGACATCGGAACCGATATAACCGGCGGCGCCCCGTCCAAGGAGTTGTTTATCATAGAGTTCTTTTATGTAGTTCAGGCATTCCATGGTCGCCTTGGACCGGAATGCGGGCTTTAGATCATGGGTGGTAAACCCGGCATGGTTTGAGCCCAGGAACATGGAAAAAGAATGGTTGCTGTTTTGATCGCCGGCAGGCATCAGCAGGGGGATTTTATCCGGGAAGACAACTTTGAGTTTTTCCAGAACCGCCGTGAATTCCGGCCAGGTCTTGGGCATCGTGGTAATCCCGGCCTGCTGGAAAAAGTCCTTGCGGTACAGGAAGAGCTTGAGGTCCAAACCGAAGGCAATGCCGTATTGCTTGCCCTGATATTGGAAAAATTTCCAGAGATCCGGCGTAATATCCGTCAGGATGGGATTATTTTCCTGCCGCCAGGCTTCCATAACAGGATCAAGGTCGAGGCTTTCGCCCATAACGGCATATTGGATGGGCTGGGGAGTTGCGCCGGTCGCCACATCAGGGGCATTGCCGGAGGTTACCGCCGTCAGAAAGGTCTGATAGTAGTTATCCCAGGGGATATACTGCACTTCAACCTGGATATTCGGATGGCTGTCATTAAATTTTTTGACTAATTTGTCCGTAGCGGCCTTTTGCATATCCGCGGGACCCCAGTTCATTTCCCAGTACGTCAGCTTAACCGGTCCGGCGCCGCTTGCCTGTTGTGAACCGCCTCCGGCGAAGATCACCGCTGAGACCATTACCCATAACACAGTCAGAAATAGTACCTTTTTCATTTTTTCTCCCTCCATAAAAATATTTTTACAGAAAATTCCTGTAAAGTCCCCATTTATATTTAACTAACTAAATTAGGATTTCAAAATTTGATGTTTGAAACCGCTTCTATACTCATATGATTGTCAATAAGACATTATATTATATATTTATTATATGTCAATAAGACAATTGCAAAATATGAAAAAATTCTTGTCTATTAGACTGTATTATGATGAATTTACAACAAATTTTTATTCAGAATCTAAAAAGAATACGTAAAGGAAGGGGTATCTCGCAAATGGATCTTGCTGAAATGTGTGATACAAGCGGAAATTATATCGGAGAAATTGAAATGGGACGGCGAATACCATCTTTTGAAAAAATTGAAAAGATCGCATTTGCATTAAAAATTTTTCCTCACCAGTTATTTATGCAAGATATTGATGACCCAAAGGAGCTTAAAACAAAAACATTTCTTACCGATATTCCCCATAATATTAAAAAAGAAATAATATCTCGTCTTACAGCAGCTATTCAAAATAGTATTAATGAGTCGTTCAATGCCGATAATTATTAACTCATGGGGCGATTTCAAAATCCGGCGGCCCTGGGTTTGCCCCGGGTAAACCGGGTAAACCGGGTAAACCGGGTAAACCCTTGAAGCATCTTCGTTTTTTATAATACAGTAAAACTATGAAGAAAACAGTTTGCTTCTTCCTGTGTGTTTTGGGCGTGGGGACGGGTCTTTTTCCGCAAAGCCGGGAGGGATCTCAGGGTATTCCCCAGGGGATTAGGGCGGCCTTTACCGAGGCGGGGATTCCGGTTCTGCGGGAACCGGTTTCCCTGATTGATTTTGCCCTGCCCCTTTTGGACGGGACTACCCGTAACACCAAAGACCTTAGGGGTAAGGTGCTGTTTCTCAACTTCTGGGCCACCTGGTGCGGTCCCTGCCGGGCGGAGATGCCCTCCATGGAGACCCTCTACCGGCGGTTTAAGAATCGGGGGCTGGAATTCCTGGCGGTGAATTTGCAGGAATCCCGGCCGGTGGCGGCGGCCTTTATGGATCAACTGGGCTTGAGTTTCCCCGTTGCCCTGGATAAGCTGGGGAGTACCGGCGCGGCCTATGGGGTTAGGTCCATTCCCACCACATATATTGTAAACCGGGAGGGGAAGATCATCGCCCGGATTACAGGGAGCCTTAATTGGGATAATCCCAAACTATTTTCCGCCTTTGACGTGTTGCTTGATTCTCCCTAAACCGGTACAGTGAGGTATCATGGTCCGTTATATTCTTAAACGAATCCTCCTCATGTTCGGGACCTTGTTTTTTGTTATCCTCCTGACCTTTATGTTAATGCACGCCATCCCCGGGGGGCCCTTTACCCGGGATCGCAGGCTCCCGGAAGCGGTGGAACAGGCGCTCAATGAAAAATACCACCTCGACGATCCCCTGCCCCGGCAGTTTTTTGACTATCTCCGGGGCCTGGCGATGCTGGATTTAGGCCCCTCCTTTACCTACTCGGGGCGCCGGGTCAATGAATTCATCGACATCGGCTTTCCCGTGTCGGCCCGGGTGGGCCTCTTAACCATTGTTTTTGTGATCCTCCTCTCCATACCCCTGGGGGTTTTTGCCGCCCTCCACAACGGAAAATGGCAGGATATGGCGATCATGGTTTTGGCTACCCTGGGGGTTACCATCCCTTCTTTTGTTATCGCCACCCTGCTTATCTATCTTTTTTCCTTTAAGTTGAACCTGCTCCCTACCTTTGGGCTTTCCTCCTGGAAGGGCTACATCCTGCCCGTGATCGCCCTGGGGGGATACTCCCTGTCGTTTATTACCCGGCTTATCCGCAGCAGTCTGCTGGAAGTGATGGGCCAGGATTATATCCGCACCGCCCGGGCCAAGGGGCTCCCCGAATACCAGGTACTCCTTTTCCACGCCCTGCGGAACGCCATTATCCCGGTGATCACCATCATCGGCCCCACCGTGGCCGCCTTCCTTACCGGCTCCTTTGTTATCGAAAAAATATTCGCCCTCCCCGGCCTGGGTATTCATTTTGTTACCAGCATATCAAACCGGGATTACACCACTATCATGGGGGTTACCATATTTTACGCCGCCTTTCTGGTCATTATGACCCTGATGGTGGATGTTTTTTATGTAATGGTGGACCCCCGGATTAAATTGGAATAGGGGGACGGCATGGATATTGACCGGGAGCTTTGGGAACGGCCGGAGCATACCCATAGGGATATGGAAACCCTCTATAAACCGGCCAGAACCTTTGCCCAGGATGTGTGGTTCCGGTTTTGGCGCCGGCCCACGGCGATCCTGGGACTCATACTCATCATTCTCCTGGTTATTTTTGCCCTGCTGGGGCCCCTTTTTACCTCCCACCAATATTCCGATCAGGACCTGGCCTTTGTTAATGTCCCCCCCTATTTTACGGCCCGGGAATATGGGGGACGTTATTTCTATGTTTCCCAAAACTTGAAACTCATCGAGGTAAGCGGGGAGGGAAAGCTCCTCACCAATATAAAGGCCCAAAAAGAGGACGGGCAAAAAAAATTGATCGCCTTTGATGTTGACGGCATAACACTGGGAATAGATTACGCCCAACGGCCCCCCGCCCTGGTGGACGGCCAGGGCGCGCTTGTAGCACGGCCGCGTTTTTTTTGGAATAAAACCTACCTTTTGGGGACCGATAATTTGGGACGGGACCTCCTGACCCGGTTGATGTACGGCGCCCGGATATCCCTGGTGGTGGCCTTTATCGCCGCCTTTGTTAATCTGGTTATCGGGATCCTCTTTGGGGGGATCTCCGGTCTTTTCGGCGGGTACCTTGATCTAGTTATGATGCGGATTGTGGATATTATCAGTACCATTCCCCTGACCCTCTACGTGATCCTGATCATGGTGTTCCTTAATTCGGGATTTTTGAGTATTATCATCGCCCTCAGTTCGGTTTATTGGGTTAATATGGCCCGGATCGTCCGGGGACAGATCCTCGCCCTCAAGGAGCAGGAATTTATTCTGGCCGCCCGGACCATCGGTACCTCCCTGGGGGACATCCTCACCCGGCACCTGATCCCCAACGCCATTGGGCCTATCATTGTTACCGCTACCATGCTTATCCCCACGGCTATCTTTGTGGAGGCTTTTATGAGTTTTATCGGCCTGGGGGTTTCGGCTCCCATGGCAAGCTGGGGAACCATGTGTAATGATGCCATAGAAACCTTCAGAATATCCGCCTATCAATTATTTATCCCCTCGGTAGCGATCTGTATCGCCATGTTTGCCTTTAATTTTGTCGGGGACGGCCTTCGGGATGCCCTGGACCTGAAAAAGGGGCCGTGATGCCGGTATTGGAAGTACGGGACCTTAAAACATCTTTTTTCACCCAGGACGGGGAGATCCGGGCGGTCCGGGGGATTTCGTTTTCCCTGGAAAAGGGGGAAACCTTAGGGATAGTGGGGGAGTCCGGAAGCGGCAAAAGTGTTACCGCCCTTTCTATATTACGGCTCCTGGAGGAGCGGGCGAAAACGCGGGGTCAGGTGTTGTTCCATGACCAGGATATGGTAAAACTGCTCAAACCGGCCCTTCGGAATATCCGGGGCAAGGGTATTTCCATGATCTTTCAGGACCCCATGTCTTCGCTCAACCCCCTCCTTCCGGTGGGGCGTCAGATAGGGGAGATGATTTCCACCCACCGGCGGCTCCGCCGGGGCGAACTCTACCGGGAAGTCCTGGACCTTTTAGCGGAGGTGAAGATTCCGGAGCCGGAAAAAAGATACTCCGCCTATCCCCATGAATTTTCCGGGGGTATGCGCCAGCGGGTCATGATCGCCATGGCCCTGGCCTGCAAACCGGAAATTATGATCGCCGACGAACCCACCACGGCCCTGGATGTTACCATTCAGAATCAGATCCTCAACCTCCTCAAAAACATCCAGGCTGAAATGGGGATGTCCATTATCTTTATCACCCACGACCTGGGGGTGGTGGCCGAACTCTGTTCCCGGATCATCGTCATGTATGGGGGAATGATTTTGGAGGAAGCCGCGGCGGAGGATCTCTTTAGCCGCCCCGCCCATCCCTATACCCTGGGGCTGCTCAATTCCATGCCCCATTTGGAGATGGATAAATCCCAAAAGCTCAAGCCCATCCCGGGGTCGCCGCCGGATATGAGCCACGTTCCCTCGGGCTGCCCCTTTTCACCCCGCTGTGCCTATGTCCGGCGGATCTGTTTGAAAAAGGTTCCCGGGTTTTATACCGTCGGTAACAAACACCGGTCCCTATGCTGGCTCCACGACCCGGAGGCGCCGAAATCGCCTGAGGATAACCCCTTTGTCCCGGCCGTTCCGCCCTCACCTTAATGTATGGAGTGATCCTTGGAACCTATCCTGAAGGTTGAAAACCTGGTTAAACATTTCCCTGTCAAAGGCGGGGGCAAACGAGTGGTCCACGCGGTGGACGGTATCAGTATCCAGATCAAACGGGGCCTTACCCTGGGGCTGGTGGGAGAATCGGGCTGCGGCAAATCCACCCTGGCCAGAACCATCATCAGGATCTACCCTCCCAGCTCGGGACATATATACCTGGACGGTCAGAACATAGCATCCCTGTCCCAACGGCAGCTAAAACCGATCCGCAAAAAAATTCAGATGATCTTCCAGGATCCCTTCGCGTCTTTGAACGCCCGGATGACGGTCAAGGATATTATCGCCGAACCCCTGCGGGCCCACCGGATCGGTACTCCCCAGGAACAGGGAGAGCGGGTTTTTGAGATGCTCGCCAAGGTCGGCCTGGAACGGGCCCACGCAAACCGTTACGCCCATGAGTTTTCCGGCGGCCAGCGGCAGCGGATAGGCATTGCCCGTTCCCTTATCCTGCATCCGGAACTCATCATCTGCGATGAACCGATCTCCGCCCTGGATGTTTCCATCCAGGCCCAGGTGGTAAATATGTTGAAAAACTTTCAGGAGGAATTGAGCCTGACCTACCTGTTTATCGCCCATGACTTATCCATGGTGCGTTATGTCTCCGACGAGGTTGGGGTGATGTATTTGGGGAAGCTGGTGGAATTAGCGGGCTGTGATGAGATATACAAAAATCCCCAACACCCCTATACCCAGGGGCTTATCCGCTCCGCCCCGGCCTCAAGCCCGGCCCTGGCCCGGATGAAAAAGAGCGTCCCCATCGAAGGGGACATCCCCAGCCCCATATCCCCTCCGCCGGGCTGCCGGTTTCATACCCGGTGCAGATACGCCCAGGGGATATGCAAAGCAGAGGAGCCGCCCCTGGAGGACCAGGGGACCGGTCATTTTACGGCCTGTCATTTTTTGGGGCGTTGATCACACGGCGAAAATCTGTAATAACTACAGACAGTGCCGGTTTCAAAACTGACTTTGGAAAAAGCGGAAACCCGCTTTTCCGCTTAAATCTAAGGCGCGGTTTCAAAACCATGGTCCTGCGGACCAGCGGATTTTGAAACAGCCTATCAAGGAGAAAATGTATGAAAAAAGCAGTTGTCTGTATTACGGGGTTCTTACTCTTGTCTTTGGCCTTTAGCGCCTGCGGCGGCCGGACTGCCGGGACCGATTCCGCCGCCCTCCAGGGAAAATCCCAGAAAATCATCTTTGCCCTGCAAAATGTGCCGGACGGGCTTGATCCGGGGATTACCAACAATTCCTTTGCCGCCCCATTCCTCTTTAACCTCTTTGAAGGGCTCATCACCTATGATAAGGACAATAACATCATCCCCGCCCTGGCCGAAAGCTGGACCATCAGCGACGACGGTACGGTATACACCTTCCGGCTGCGGGCGGGCCTCAAGTGGTCCGACGGCAGCCCCCTTACCGCCCGGGATTTTGTGTACTCTTATTTCAGGGTATTGGATCCCAAAGTTGCCGCCCAATATTCGGTGATGTTTACCGACTTTGTCAAAGGGGCGGAGGAATATTACAATGGCACCGGCTCCCGGGACCAGGTGGGGATAGCAGCCCCCGATGATAATACCCTGATCCTTACGTTAAAAGGGCCCACCCCCTTCTTTCTGGGAATCCTGGGAATGTGGACCTTCTCCCCGGTAAAACAAGCGGTGGTTGATCAGGAAGGCGAGCGGTGGACCCTGTCCGCGAATACCTTTGTTTCTAACGGCCCCTTTAAGGTTTCGGATATCAAACTGGGGGAAAGCGTAACGGCGGTTAAAAACGAATACTACTGGGATGCCGCCAATGTACGGCTTGAGGAGATTGTGTTCCGGTATATCCTGGAACCCGCCACCGCCCTGACCGCCCTGGAAGCCGGGGAAATTGACGGTCTGCGGTTTCCCCCGGCATCGGAGACGGCCCGTTTAAAATCCCAGAGCGATGCCTTCCGGGCGGTGCCTTCCTTTGCCACCACCTATTACCTCATCAACCGGAATGTAAAGCCCTTTGACGATGTCCGGGTCCGCAAGGCCCTGTCCATGGCCATTGACCGGGAAGATATTATCAGCAATGTCCTGCAAAGTTCCGATACCCCGGCTTTCGGCCTGGTATCTCCCGGCTATGTGCTTGACGGAGAGGATTTCAGAGACGGCCGCCCCAATTACGGCTTATCCTCCACCGCGGATGTGGAAGGCGCCCGGAAGCTCCTGGCGGAAGCGGGGTATCCTGACGGCCAGGGCTTTCCCACCATACAGTTGAGTTATTACACCGATCGCACCGTGCGGAGCATCGTGGAGGCCCTGCAGCAGATGTGGAAAAAGAACCTCAACATCAACACCGAAATTTCCACCCAGGAATGGGCGGTTTATTACGACGCTGTCCAGCGCATGGACTATCAAATCGGAGCCATGGGCTGGGGCGGGGATTACCTGCACCCCATGACCTTCTTAACCACCATGACCTCCAACAATCCCACCAATGTTACGAGTTACAGCAACGCCCAGTACGACGCTTTGGTGGCGGCGGCCCAGATGGAGGTTGATCCGGTCAAGGCGGTGGCGCTCATGCAGGAGGCGGAGGATATGGCCATGGAAGATGTGTCGATTCTTCCTCTGTATCACCGGTCCATCGTATTTATGATGGCCCCCCATGTAAAAGATTTCTACATGACGCCCCTGGCCAATCTGTATTTCAGAAGCGCCTATGTAGAGTAGGAGACATCTGTGAACCCGGTGGCGGAGATCATCATGGAGTTGGGGGGGCGGACGCCTTTTGGGCGGACGTCCTTTGGACGTATGACCTTTGAGCTTTTTATACGGCAAGCTCCCCTGACCGTTAACCATTTTATGGATCTTGCGGCATCGGGTTTTTACGATGGCCTTACCTTTCACCGGGTAGTACAGGGCTATGTGATCCAAGGGGGCTCCGCGGATAATACCTGCGGCTGCCCCACGGAGGTCACCATAAAGGGCGAATTCGCCCGGAACGGCGTTGACACGGGACTAACCCATGAACGGGGCGCCATTTCCATGGCCCGGGATGAGGACTTTGACAGTGCGGGAACCCAGTTTTTTATTGTCCATCAAGATGCCCATAAATTGGATGGTCTATACGCCGCCTTTGGAAAAATGCGGGAGGGTTTTGAAACCCTGGACGCTATCGCCTCGGCGCCCACC
>JAITBE010000246.1 GCA_031283755.1 Spirochaetaceae bacterium | reverse complement strand
TTTTGATTCGCCATTTAAGAACTCTGGGGGAAATCCAAGGGGATAAACTCCGGGGCGAGGGACAATTTTACCGGCGCTTTGAATCCTCCGGGATTTTTGGCGCCTCTTTTCGGGAAGCGGCGGAACGATCGCTGCTCCTCCCCCGGGCAGGGTTCGGGAAACGGATCCCTCTTTGGGTCATGCGGCAAAGGGCAAAGCGGCTTTTCGATGAGGTTGCTTCCTATGGTGATTTCCCCATGGTGGCTGAAGCATGGCGGAGCTGCCTTCAGGACCAATTCGACCTTATGGGGTTTACCGGCCTTCTCCGGGATATCCGGGAGGGGAAGACGGCGATCTCTTTTTTTAGGACCCAAAAACCAAGTCCCTTTGCCCGGGATCTGGTCTGGAAGAAAACCAATACCCTGCTCTACGAATATGACGAACGGAGGGAGTTACGAAAAGGAGGCCCCTCCCTTTCCGGTTTGGTTATTGAGGAAGCCCTGGAAAATGTCCGGTCCCGGCCTCCCCTGCCCCCCCGGGTAACGGCGGAGTTTTGTGCCCGGCTCAGGCGGGAATTTCCCGGCTGGGCTCCTGAGGACGAGCGGGGTCTTACGGAATGGGTTAAAGAACGGGTAGCAATCCCCCAAGATGAATGGGAAAACCTCCTGCGGGCCCTGCCGGAGGAACTCCGGAAACGCTGTGGGGAAGACCCCACCCTGGGGGGGAAAATCGGTCTTGTTCTGCGGAACGGGGCGGTATTTCCCGCAGTGGTTCACCGGGAATGGGCCCCCGCCTGGAAAGAGGACGCCCCCGCGCTGCTGGGCCCCTGGCTTCGGTATGAGGGTCCCCTCTCCCTCTCCCGGATTGGGGCCTTTTTCGGTCTTTCCCCGGCGGAAACGGAAGGGGCCGTAGCGGCCCTTGCCGAAGAGGGTTGGCTGGTCCGGGAGGTAACCCTGGGGGAAGAACCGGGGTATGTCTGTGATCGGGAGAACCTGGACTTCCTGTTCCGTCTTTCCCGGAAACAGGCCCGGCGGAAAGTCAAGGAACGGCCGGCGAACCTCCTTATCCCTTATCTCGCCCGGCGTCAGGGGATTCTCCCCCGGGGATCATCCCGGGGGTCCGGGGAAACCTGGGAAGCCCTGTGGGGTTACGCCGCCCCGGCGTGTCTCTGGGAACGGGATATCTTTCCTATCCGGGACCCTGATTATTCCGGGGAAACCCTGGATAGAAAGATCCGGGCGGGGGACCTCCTTTGGTACGGTACGGGAAAAGAACGGACCGCCTTTTGCCCTCCCGAAGATATGGACCTTGCCGGAGGAGAAAAATTGGCCCTGATCCCTCCCTTTGAAGGCCGGGGGAGTCCTGCTTTTTTTGATTCCCCAAAAGATTTTTGGGAAATAAAGGAAGCTTTGGGTTTGGATAACCATTCCTGTGCCGAAGCCCTCTGGGAAGAAGTCTGGAAGGGCCGGCTTTCAGCGGATTCCTGGGAACCGGTACGCCAGGGCTTGGTCCGGGGTTTTGTACCAGAGGAACATGAAGCCCCCCCAATCCGTCCCCTGGGGAGGACGAAACGTCTCCCCCGGGCTTTACGGGACCGCTGGCGGACAGGTCCTCCGGTACCGGGACGGTGGTTTTCTCTGGAACCGGACGACGGGGAGCGTTCTAACGGTAAATTTGCGGGTTTTGATCCCCTGGAGACCGAGGAACTGGAAAGAGACCGGGTTAGACTCCTCCTTAAACGATGGGGGATCCTCTGTAGACCCCTCCTGGAACGGGAACTTCCCCACCTCTCCTGGGCCCGGCTCCTCCCCGCTATCCGGCGGCTTGAGCTGGCAGGAGAAGTAATGGCCGGTCGTTTTTTTGAAGGTGTCAATTCCCTCCAATTTGCCTCTCCGGAACTCCCCGAAGAACTGGAAAAAGCCGAGGAAGAAACTTCGATTTATTGGATGAACGCCGCAGATCCCGCAAGTCCCGCGGGGCTTTCCCTCACAGGGCTTGATCCCCGGCTCCCGTCCCGGCATCAAAATATCCGGCTCTGCTTTCGGGGGTCAACGCTCCTGGTTATCGCCGGACGGGGAGGGAGGGATATCGATATATTTATCTCCCCGGAGGATCCCTGCCTGGGGGAGGCCCTCGCATTTTTAACCTTTCCGGGGACCAGGGCAGTCCATCCGGAGCGGAAAATCACTATAGAAACCGTTAACCACTGTCCCGCCGCCTCCGGCGAATATGCGCCGATCCTTAAATCCCAGGGCTTCCTCCCGGACCGGGGAAAACTCATCCTCTGGTTATAAGGAAAGCTCCATCCCTTCCATAAAAGCCGGTACCTGGTACCATTAACGGTGTCAAACGGAAAGGGAGGCTGTCCTTCCTTGGATTGATTCCATGATAAAAGCAAATGTTTTAGTCCCGTAAAAAAAGCGCCGGAAGATATTCAGGAAGATATTCACATTTTAAGAATTATCAATCATAATAGAGTTTGGTTTGAAATTATGTTGCTTTTTCAAAATTCGGTATGCGAAAAGCTTTTTCATCTCTTTAGCTGACTTTTTAAGGAGATAAAATGATTAACAAGACACGTTTTATATCGCTGCTGTTGTTATTTTTGACATCTTTTGGGGGATTTGCACAGATAACATCCGCCGATAACGCTGCGGGAGTAATAATAATGCCCTTTACCGGATCGGATGATCCAATAAATACTATTCAGTTCTATGATATGGTTGTCGCGGAAGTAAACAACCTAGGCGGTTACTATCCCCAAACTATATTGGCAGACGAACATCCGGAAATTCTTTATATGTCCCCGAATTCAGCCCCGGGTACGAAATATCTGGGGGACTCAAAATATGTACTTACCGGAGAATTTTATTTTGATACCGAGGATCTACAGCATTTTCAACTTTGGCTGTGGGATTCTTCCACGGGAAGTCTGGTGTATACCGACGAGATGGTTAGTGAGAATTATGAAGAAGCCCTTGAGCATATACCTTCACTGGTAAGCTGGATTTTCTCCCAAATTCTTCCCGGCGAAAACTTGGTTATTATAGATATGGCCTCCGATACGCAAACAACCACCGAAATAACCATGAACGCCGGGGATGTTTTAGCGGATAAGTCCGAGGAGGAAAATAAACGTTCCATCGGGCGGCTCTATCTTGGTCTCCGGGGAGGCGCTACCTTCAATACCTATTCTATTCCCCAAGGAACCCGAACTTATGAAGGCGGCCTAAGCCGGAGCTTTAGTTATGAGGCCGCCTTACTTGTGGAATACCGGATTATGCGCTTTTTAACGCTCCGGATGGAAGCGATTTTTAGCCAGGATACTTTTAAGGCAGTAGAAAGTGGTGGAAATGAAACCTACAATGAATTTAAGCCTCTGATCATGAGCTTTCCCCTTTTGATAAAGATGCCTATTGAGTTTAAAGCCTTTGATCTATCCATTTATGCCGGCCTCTACGGTGCGCTTCCCCTGGGAAAAATTAAAGTACGAACCGGTAGTTCAAACGAAACCTATAGTTATACGATAGATCCGCCCTTCGGCGTTTCTTTTGGAGTGGATCTGGGTTTTCCCCTTGGTCCCGGAAGTATTCTTTTTGATCTGCGCTACAATAGGGATCTTGGCGTGACGAATGTTCAGAGTATAAACAGGCTGCAATATACCCTGGAAAGGATGGGTTTATCCCTGGGCTATAAATTCCTCCTGTGGAAATATTGACCGGAAGGCGGGATACCCTGAGGTTTTCGTGGACCGGCCATACCCGCCGGCCCTAAAAACGCCGCTTTTTTAATAGCGGATCACCGGTACCGGTTTTGCACAGGCGGTGCAATAATAGGCATTTTTTCCCTCCCGTTCTTTTAGCACCATCCCTTTTGTATCTACCGAATACCCCCGGCGTTTAATTAAGAGGCCGCCGCAGTGGGGACAGAAGGTATTGTTGGTTTCCCCGGGGATGTTTCCTGTATAAACATACGACAGGTCTTTTCGGGCCCGGCGGGCAATTTTTTCAAGCCCGGAAGCATCCGTTGGAGGGGTATCCCAGTGATAGTCCGGATGATAGGCCGAAAGATGCCAGGGAATAAGCGGGGAAAGTCCCTTTAAAAATTCTATCGCCCCCGCGATTTCCTTTTCTCCGTCGTTAAGGTCCGGTACTATGAGGGTGGTAATTTCCAGGTGTACTCCCATCCGGTATACACGAGTAATAAAATCAAGTACCGCCGTTAAATTACCTCCCAGGGTCCGGGCATAGGTATCCGGAGAAAATGATTTAAGATCGATATTGGCCGCATCGGTCAGGGTCAGGATAGCCGCCGCCGCGTCTCCCTGTAAACACCCGTTACTCACCAGTACATTGGCTATTCCCCATTCATGAGCGATTTTCATACAATCCAGAAGATATTCAATATGGATCAGGGGTTCCGAATAGGTATAAGC
>JAITBE010000199.1 GCA_031283755.1 Spirochaetaceae bacterium | reverse complement strand
CTTCCCTTGCCGCGCCCTTCGGGGCCGGCGTTGGGTTGTAACCCCTATCCGGGTAAGGACGGGCCCCCGGCCCTCCCTTACCCGGCTCACCATTCGAGGCAGTTTCAAACCCCGGTTTGAAACTGCTTTAAAAAGACGATTCGGTACAAAGACAAAACCATTCCGTACAGTACACGTGAGCGATCCCTGGGAGTCACCGAAATTCTTGCCTTTGTTCGGGCGGCTCGTGTTAAATTTCTTTGTACCGGTTATTTTCGCGGCTATTTATCAGTATGCTTGGTCTTCAAGTATTAGTGGAAGTCCCCCCAACGCTTGCCGGTTTCCACGCTGACCCTGAGGGGGACCTTGAGGGTAACGGCTTTTTCCATTTCCTGCCGGACCAGGCAGGCGGCTTCCGCGGCCCGGTCTTTGGGGGCCTCCAGGATGAGTTCATCGTGGACCTGGAGTAAAAGCCGGGCAGGGCTTTTTTGCGCGGTCAGGGCCTTGTCCAGGTTCAACATGGCGGTTTTGACGATATCCGCGGCGGAACCCTGGATGGGGGTGTTCACCGCTACCCGTTCCGCGGCGGCCTTTTCGGTTTTGTTCCGGGAGTTGATCGCCGGGATATAACGCCGGCGGCCCAGGATGGTGGAGGCGTACCCGGTATTTTCGGTTTTTTTGATAAGTTCCTCAATAAAGATGCGGATCCCCCGGTAGGTCTTAAAATAGGTCTCGATAAAGGCCGCGGCGCTGGTCCGGGTTATCCCCAATTCATTGGAAAGCCTGAAGGCGCTCATGCCGTACATGACCCCAAAGTTGATGGTTTTGGCAATCCGCCGCTCCGCCGGCTTTACCTCGTCTTCGCTTACGCCGAAGATCAGGGCCGCGGTCCGGGCGTGAACATCCTTGCCCTCGTTAAAGGCGGCGATAAGGTTCTCGTCTTCCGAAAGATGGGCCAGGACCACCAGCTCTATCTGGCTGTAGTCCGCGGAGATCAGGACCTGCCCCGGGGCGGCAATAAAAGCCTCCCGGATACGGCGGCCCTCCTCGTCCCGGATGGGGATGTTCTGGAGGTTTGGTTCCCGGCTGGAGAGGCGGCCCGTGGCGGTGCCGGTCTGGACAAAGTTGGTGTGGATCCTGCCCTGGGAGTCGGCCATGTCCGCCAGGGTATCCACGTAGGTGGACTTGAGCTTGGCCAGGGTCCGGTGGCGGAGGATCAGGGCCGGCACGGGGTCCTCCCGGGCAAGCTCTTCCAGGACCGCCACATCGGTGGAATAACCGGTTTTGGTCTTTTTTCCCGGCTTGAGTTTTCGTTCGGTAAAAAGCACCTCCTGGAGCTGTTTGGTGGAAGCCAGGTTGAATTCATGGCCTACGATCTTATAGGTGTCCCCCTGGATCTTATCAAGCTCCAGGGAGAGCTCCGCCCCGTAATCCCGCAGAACCTTCCCTTCCACCTTGATCCCTGCCCCCTCCATTTCCGCGAGGATCGGGAGAAGGGGCATCTCCAGATCGAGGAAAAGCCCTAAGGAATTGGCCCGTACCAGCCGTCCCTCCAGGAACTGTTTCATCCGCAGGGTCAGGTCCGCGTCTTCGCCGGAATAACGGACCGCGGTTTCCAGGGACACCGTATCAAAGGTACTGCCCTTGGGAACTATGTCGTTATAGGCCAGGGGGACCAGGTTAAAGCGAAACGCCGCCAGGGAATCCAGGGAATAGTTGTTCCGCTCCGGGTCGTCCACCCAGGCGGCTACCATGGTATCCCAGATTTTGCATTTCCACCGGGGGACGCCCCAGCCCCGGGAGACCTTGTAGTCGTATTTGGCGTTATGGGCGGCGATGGTCATGGCGGGGTCCGCCAGGAGGGGGATGAGGAGATCCCGGACTTTGGCGGGGTCCAGAAAGGGCCCGGTTCCGCCGTGGGCCGCCAGGGGCACATAAAAGGCTTCTTTGGGCCGGAGGGCCAGGGAGATCCCAATGGGCCGGGCGTTCCAGGCATCCAGGGAATCGGTCTCAAAATCCAGGGCCAAACTCCCCTGTTTTTTTGCCGTCCCCAGGATTTTCTCCAGATCGGAAAATTCCAGAACCGCCCGGTAACTCCCCTCCCCCAGGAGGGCCGGATCAACTCCGCTGTTTTTGTCCGGCTCCCCAATCTGTCCGGCTTCGCCGGGAAAGGCCGGGCTTGCGGGGGCTTCCGCGCCGGAAGGGGCCGCGGCTTTGTCTTCGGTAACCTTGGGGTCCAGGTCCAGGGCGCTCCGGCGCACCCCCTCCCGGAGAAGGACCCGGGCCCCCGCGGTTCGGTCCAGGTTTTCCACGGAAAGATCGTCGATACCGGTGATGGAAAGGGGGGCTGTCTCGTTCAGGGTGATGAGGGATCTGGCGAAATAGGCGCTTTCCCGGCCTTCGGCCAGTTTTTTGCCCACCGCCCCCTCAATACCGGCGATATTCCGGTAGATTTCATCCAGGGAACCATAACGGGCCATCAGCTTAACCGCGGTTTTTTCCCCTACTCCCTTGACGCCGGGCACATTATCGGCGCTGTCCCCGATAAGGGCCAGAAGATCCAGAACCTTGCCGGGCAGGACCCCCCATTCGGCCTTAACCTCTTCGGGTCCTACCAGCTCGTAGCCCCCCCGGGGGACAGACCCCCCTCCGGCCTCGGACCGGACCGCCTTGAGGGGCCTAACCTCATAGGTCCCCTTACCGACCAGCTGGAGCAGGTCTTTATCGGAAGAGAAGATATAGCACTGGCGGTTTTCGGCCTGACATTGCCGGGCCAGGGTGGCGATAATGTCGTCCGCCTCATACCGGTCTGCCCGCAGAACCGGCACCCCGAGGGCTTTAAGGGTCTCTATCACCAAGGGAACCTGGGCGTGGAGGTCCTCCGGGGCCTTTTGCCGGGTGGCTTTGTACTCAGGGTATTGTTCGTGCCGAAAGGTGGAAACCGGGGAATCAAAAACCACCCCCAGCCTGCGGGGCCGCCGGGGGGTTTCCAGGGGCTTTCCCGCCTCGTCCACCCCCGGAGCCCCCTCATCCAAAAGACTTATCAGGGTCCGGGCAAAGCCAAAGAGGGCGGAAATATTTTTTCCCCCGGCATTACGGAGGGGCCGGGAAATAAAGGCAAAATAGGACCGGTATATGAGTCCGTAGGCATCGATAAGATAAAGAGGCTCTAACGGTTTGTTTTTATTCCGCGATTCCGGCATAGAAAATACTCCCTTAACGGACCGGGATTTTCGCTCCGGTTAACCGCTGATATCAAGAATAGAAGGAACGCCGGAATCCGCGTATACTGAAGGCCGTCTGACAAAGGGATTCCCCTGGAGGCTTTTTATCTCGGAACGGATCTGGGTCATCCGGGCGGAAAGGAGGGCCTTGTTACGTTCCATCCGAACCGCGGCTTCGTTTTTAAGTTCCTCCACCACGGTCCGCAACTCCGGTACCTCCGGGGTATCCGGGCCGACCCCCTGGGGGAAGGCGGCCTGGTACATATACTCCAGGGGCTCGATTACCTTCTGGATGGAAAAAATATCCCCCAGGATCTGCTCTTCCAATTCCACATGGGAGATAAGTTCCTCGGCATTGCCCTGTTCTATCACATCCTTCTGTTTATCCAGAACCCCCAGGTATTGCCTGAACCGGTTCCGCTGTTCCAAAAGTAATTCCCGAAACCGTTTCAGTACCGCCACCCGCTGGGTTATTTCTTCCGGGGAAACCGCCGGTTCGTTTTCCTTCAAATCTTTATCCATGGCCTTAACCGGCAATATTGATACCCGCGAAAGGCTGGCCGGCTCCTTCGGAGGTATTTTTGGCGACAACTTCGACCCAGGTACTCCGTAAATCACCCAGCATGGAACGGACGTTGTTGATCCGTTTAAGGTCCTGGGTTATATTGGCTTCTAAAAGCTCCTGATTAAACCAGGTATACAGGGCAAAGAGATTTTTGGCAATATCCCCTCCCCGCTCAAAATCCAGGGAAACCATTAATTCGGTGATAATTTCCTGGGTTTTAACGATCGCTTTTCCGATCTGCTCAATCCTGCCGGGGTCCTTCTTTCCTGCCGTATTAAGGGTAAGCAGGTCAAGGCTATGGTCAAGCTGCTTTACCGCCTCATCGTAAAGCATAATGATAAGCTGCCCTTGACTTGCGGTTTTTATCCTGGTTTCCCGGTAAGCGGCCAGTGCGTTGGTATAAGCCATAATATCCCCTCTGCGGCGATGATAAATCAACACTTTTAAGGGCCGGTTCGCGATTTTTTACCTTTCCGCAAACAATCCGCCGGCCCTGGGGAGCCTGCCGGATTTTGATGAATCTTTACATCGCCGCAAAAATTCCGGTTGTCCGGGCGGACCCCTTTGGAAACCTGCAAGGTAATTTACCTAAATTATACAACTTTGGGGCAAAACCTTAAAGGCTTCCTGAGTATTCTTTTTTTATCGGCATCATTAAAACTATACTAAAGATAAATTTCAAAAAAATCTACCGGTAAAACCCAGGAC
>JAITBE010000122.1 GCA_031283755.1 Spirochaetaceae bacterium | reverse complement strand
TGATCTGTTCCATGGTGGAGTTGGTTTCCGTGACCGAGGCGGACTGGTTGAGTACCCGGCCCTTGATACTCTGGATATTGGCGGTGATCTGGTTGATGGCCGCCGCGGTTTCGGTCATGTTACTGGCCAGTTCGTTTCCGATGTCAAAGAGGGCAACCGCCTGTTGTTTGATAATTATCACCAGGTTTTTGATCTTTTCCAGGGTCTGGTTAAAATACCGGGCCAGGTCGCCGACTTCGTCCTTGGATTTAAGGGTGATGGACTTGGTCAGGTCTCCTTCCCCTTCGGAGATATCCTTGAGGGTGAGAGACACCTTGACGATGGGGTTGGTAATGTTGGAAGCGATAAAAAACACAATAACCCCGGTCACAATCACGGTAACAACCGCGAGGATAATGGTAAACTGGGTTAAAGTGGATACGGCAGCAAGGACCGTAGAGGATTCCACCGAAGATAACAAAGCCCAGGGAGTAGCGATCTCCCCCACATAGAAGGGATAGCTGTCGCAGATCCGGCCATTACTTGAAAAAAATATCGGCTCGCCCGTTTTGATGGCTTCCAGGGATCTATCGACTCCGGCCTGCCCCACCACCGGGGAGAGAACCTCCTGGGCGGTTAATCCTACCTTAGTTGGATCATAATGGGCAACCACCGTACCATTGGTACTGATGAGGATCATCCGGCCTGTTTCATAGGGTTTTAATTTCTCAACAATGGTCTGGGAAAGCTCCAGATCAAAGTTCACCCCGATAAGGCCCACAATATCGGTCGTTCCCTCGGGGATTATGGGAACGGTGATATTGACCACCAGGGTTTCCTTACCCGCTATAGTCCGGCGGACAGGATCGCCGATGGTCGGTATGGGTTTCACCTCTTTCAGCGCTTTTTGCCAGTCCGTATAAGCCCGCAGTTCCAGGGAACCCGTATCCCGGGCAATCCAGGCGATAAAATTCCCGTTTCCATCGGTACCCGGGGTGTTAGCCAGTTCCGCATTCCGGTTGTCAATCGATCCCGGTATCCACACCGTATATATCCCCACAAAATTTGGTCTGGATTCCATGATCGCTTGGAGCATTTCGGTATACCGGCCGCGCCGCGTCATGGGATCCACCGATCGGTAGCCATTCATAATTTGGGACAGGCTGGTTACCACGTCCAGATATACCTGGTATTGGCTTTCCAATTCCGTGGCGTGCAGACCGGTCATGTTTTCCAGATTAGCCTCCGCCGCCCCGACTTGTAAGGCGCTGGCCCGGCTTAATAAAATAACTGATATGGCTGCGATGACCAAAAACATCATAATGGCGATAATAGCCGTTAATTTAAGTTTCAGTTTCATCCAAATTCTCCCTATAGGGCCTATCCATCCATAAACAGATCCCAATTCAACAGCCCGGTAGACCATGACATGAATTGAGACCACAAGAGGCGGTTTCAAAATTTGAAATCGCGGTCTCGGATTTAACAGAAAAGCGGGCCGGCTTAATTTCGGGCCTAACCGCTTTTTCCGGAGCCGGTTTTAAACCAGCTGATTTTGAAATTGATCTATCTTTAACTAATTATAATTTATTTTTTAAATATTAATAGAGAAAACAGTATTTTTTATTATTTACAGATAAAACCAACCGAATCTTGAAAAACCTCGGGTAAAATACCGTTTCCAGGCAAAAAATCAACAAATCATCTGTTTTTAAGGGCAAAAAACCTTCTTGAGCAGTTCCAGATCCAGTTCCGGATATACCGGAAAGCAAGAGAGGAGTTTTTCCACCCGGGAGAGGGCTTCGATCTTGGCGGCTTCCCTGATATGGTATTTGACTTTACTGGACCGGGCGGCCTCCCCGGCTTCCCGGGGATTTTCCGCGGCGGTGGTATTTTTTAATACCAGGGTAATGATGGCGCCCAGTTCCTCCATTTCCGCCCGGGCCATTCCCAGGGTAGTTACCGCGGCGGTACCGATCCGCAGTCCCGAGGTATACCAGGGGCCGTTGGGATCAAAGGGGAGGCTGTTCCGGTTGAGGGTAAGGCCGCATTCGTGGAGGCTGTTTTCCGCCTGCCGCCCGGTCAGGCCCAGGTGATGGACATCTACCAGGAAAAGGTGATTGTCGGTTCCCCCGGTAAGAACTTCCAGGCCGTTTTTCACGCAGGAAGCGGCCAGTGTCCGGCAATTTTCCACAATCCGGGCCGCGTAATCCCGAAACTCCGGTTTACCCGCCTCCCGGAAGGCCACGGCCTTGGCGGCGATAACGTGGGGCAGGGGCCCGCCCATGGTGAGGGGGCAGCCCTTATCCAGGGCATCGGCAAATTCCGCGGTGGAGAGGACCATGCCGGCCCGGGGCCCCCGGAGGGTCTTGTGGGTGGTACTGGTTACCACCTGGGCATGGAGGACGGGGTCATACTCCCCGGTAAAAACCTTACCCGCCACCAGGCCGGCGAAGTGGGCCATATCGACCATCAATACCGCTCCGGCCTTGTCGGCGATCTGCCGCATCCGTTTAAAGTTGATTTTTCGGGGATAGGCGGAATATCCGGCCAAAAGGATCAGGGGCCTAACTTCCAGGGCCTGCCTTTCAATTTCATCATAATCCAGCAATCCGGTTTTTCGGGAAACCGAATAACCATGCACGTCAAAGATCCGGGAGGAGATATTGTAGCGGTACCCATGGGTAAGGTGGCCTCCGGAGTAATAATCCAGGCCTAAAAGCCGCTGATTCCCTAATTCGGCCTTGAGTTCCTTCCATTGGGGATTGGTGAGTTTATATAAGTTGGTTTCGCCGTATTTTTTTAAGACGGGATTTTCTATCCGGGTGGTAAGAATGGCCCAATACGCCAGAATATTGGCGTCCGCCCCGCAATGAGGCTGAACATTGGCATATTCCGCCCCAAAAACCTTCCGGGCTTCCTCCGCGGCCAGGGTTTCCACGGCATCCACGTTCTCGTTCCCCGCGTAAAACCGGTGATTCGGCATACCCTCGGCATATTTGTCGGTGAGCAAATTGCCCATAGCAAGCTGCACCCCCAGGGAACAGTAATTTTCGCTGGCGATGAGTTTAACCCGGCGGCGCTGATTTTCCAATTCCTTCACGATAGAAACGGCGATCTCCGGAGCGCTTTCGGAAACCTTCTGAAGATTACACAGATAGGCCAAAAATCCGGTATGTATCTTATCCGGAGGAGTTTTAGAGAGATATGCGGTAACAGGGTTGTGGTTCATAACTTCCTCACCATTCAAAATTCACGGAGACAATACTCCAGCCTTTAGACAGGCCGTTCCGGTAGCATAAACCAATATCGTCCGTTATTTCAAGGGGAATTTTCGCCGGACCGGCAATTTTCAGCTTAAAAAAATAACACCCTAAATCGGTAGAAATATGTATGAAAAAACAGACAAATGCCAAGATAAAACGATCAAATCGTTGTTTTTACGTTTTTTCTACGTGAAAAATTTCTAAAGGACCTCTGGAAACTCTTTTTTGAGCCTAAATCTCGGATATTTCCAAAAGACTATGATTTGCTAATTCCTTATGCCATAAAGAATTACGAAATTTAAGAATTTGCCTCCATGGTAAATTTTGGATCAAATTTAGAGTTTTAGAGGTACCCTAAACTGAGAAGTGCTGTACCACCTTCTCAGGGCAAAAGCAGTTATTTTTATTTGGGAAGGTCCGAATAGTGAAGAAGTAATTTTCAAAAAATACCTTGTGTTATGTGGATTTATTCTCCATATGGAATCTCTGAAAACTGAAGTTTTCAGAGATTTTCTTACCCCCCCTATTGAGTGATAACTTAACACTAGTAGATTGTCAAGACTAAATGGATGGATATAAACCGTGTAGTTTAATGCGGACATCCTTAGTCGTAAACTGC
>JAITBE010000060.1 GCA_031283755.1 Spirochaetaceae bacterium | reverse complement strand
CCGGGCCGCGTGTGTTCCCCCAAGGGGAACCTGTAAACGTAAGGGGAACCATTATGAACAGAGAAGAACGGATTAAAGAACTTGTCTCCCAAATGACGGTGGAGGAAAAGGTATCCCAGTTGAGTTATACCAGCGCCGCTATTCCGCGATTGGGTATTCCCGAATACAACTGGTGGAACGAATGTCTCCACGGGGTTGCCCGGGCGGGACCGGCCACGGTATTTCCCCAGGCCATTGCCCTGGCTGCAACCTTTGACGAGGATTACATCTACCGGGCGGCCTCGGCCATCGCCGACGAGGGGCGGGCTAAGTACAATGAGGCGGTTAAGCAGGGAAACCGGGGCCAGTATTGGGGGCTTACCTTTTGGACCCCGAATGTCAATATTTTTCGGGACCCCCGCTGGGGCAGGGGCCAGGAAACCTATGGGGAGGACCCCTATCTTACCGGACGGATAGGGCTGGCCTTTGTACGGGGACTCCAAGGGGATGATCCTGAGCTGCTTAAAGCCGCGGCCTGCGCCAAACATTATGCGGTTCATTCGGGGCCGGAAAAACTGCGGCACACCTTCGACGCCCAGGTTTCCAAAAAGGACCTCTTTGAAACCTATCTTCCCGCGTTCAAGCTCCTGGTGGAAGGGGGGGTGGAAACCGTCATGGGGGCCTATAACCGGACCCTGGGGGAACCCTGCGGGGGCAGCAAATACCTGCTCCGGGATCTGCTCCGCCGGCGCTGGGGATTCAAGGGCCATGTGGTCTCCGACTGCTGGGCTATCCGGGACTTCCACGAACATCACCAGGTAACTGCTTCGCCGGAAGAATCGGCGGCCCTGGCCTTGAATGCGGGCTGCGACCTGAACTGCGGCTGTACCTTTCCCATGCTTACCCTTTCCTATAAAAAGGGCCTCGTCAGTATGGAAACCATAGATACCGCCGTTACCCGGCTGCTTCGCACCCGGTTCAAGCTGGGTATGTTCGATCCCCCGGAATCCGATCCCTGGGCCCATTTGGGCAGGGAGGTCATCAACTGCGAAAAACACCGGAACCTGGCCCGGGAGGGAGCGGAAAAATCCATAACCCTCCTTAAAAACCGCGATAATATCCTGCCCCTGGATGATTCGGCGAAAAACATACTCCTCATCGGCCCCGGCGCGGCCAATCCCCATACCCTATTGGGTAATTATTACGGGATCACCCCCCGGCTGGTTACTGTTTTGGAGGGACTGGCGGAAAAGCTGCGGACCAAATTCGCCGTCAATGTGGAATACCGCCAGGGCTGCCTCCAGTATGATGAAAACCACCCTTCAAACGTGTCCATGGTAGGAGTCGCCGATGGCGCCGATATTATCATCGCCGTTTTTGGACTGGACGGCGCCATGGAGGGGGAAGAGGGGGACGCCATTGCCTCGGATTCAAACGGCGACCGGGATAGGATTGAGCTTCCCCCCTGGCAGCTTGCCTACCTGAAGGAGCTTAAGGCCTCCGGGAAGCCGCTCGTCCTCATCCTCACCGGGGGCAGCCCCATCGCCTTCCCGGAGGACCTGGCCGACGCGGTGATTTTTGCCTGGTATCCGGGAGAACAGGGGGGGACCGCCCTGGCGGACATCATTTTTGGGGATGTTAACCCGTCGGGAAAACTTCCCATCACCTTTCCCCAGTCAACGGATCAGCTTCCCCCCTACGAGGACTATGCCCTGAAGGGAAGAACCTACCGTTATATGGAAAAAAAGCCCCTTTACCCCTTTGGGTTCGGCCTTTCCTATACGGCCTTCCGGTTCGATTCCCTGGAACTGTCCGCCCCCACCCTTTCCGCCGGGGAATCGGTCAAGGCCGTGGTGGGGCTTACCAATACGGGAAGCAGGGACGGGGAAGAGGTGGTTCAACTGTATATCAGCCGGGATAAACGCGGCCCGGATGATCCCCTTACTTCCCTTAGGGCTTTCCGCCGTGCGGCCCTTCCCGCGGGGGCATCGGCCAGGGTGGAATTTATCCTGCCCGCCGCGGCCTTTGAGTCGGTAAACGATGAAGGGGATCAGGTATTGATAGCCGGGTCCTATACGGTGACCGCCGCGGATGCCGCTCCCCTCCCGGTTTCCCTGGAGAAGGGTGCCTCCCGGCCGGTAAGCGCGAAGCTAGAGATCCGGTAGGCCGGGCGGCCGCTTGCCGGAAACAAGGCGGGTTTACCGGGTTAATATTTTGGCGGGAATTGTCGTTTTCCCCTTGACATGCCCCGTGCTTTTATGGCATTATGTTTTTCTATATTAAGGCAGTTCCCAAATCCGGGAGCCATGATTTTGAAACCGGATTATTCGGCAATTATATTGAGAAGGTTATAAATGAAGACAATATTTATTAAACCCGCTGAGGTGGAGCGGAAGTGGTTTGTGATTGACGCCGAAGGCAAGGTCCTGGGCAGGCTTGCCGCTAAGGTTGCTTCCATAGTCAGGGGGAAGGAAAAGCCCATTTACGCGCCCCATCAGGAAATGGGGGACTATGTGGTGGTGGTTAACGCGGATAAAATCGCGGTTACCGGTCGTAAAGCCCAGCAGAAGCTCTATTATCATCATTCCGGGTATGTCGGAGGGCTTAAGTCCGTTAATTTCGAGAAGCTCATCGACCGCCACCCCTCGGCGCCGCTGGAATTGGCTATTAAAGGGATGTTGCCCAAGGGGCCTTTGGGACGGAAACTCTTAAAAAACGTTAAGGTGTATTCCGGACCGAATCATCCCCATGCCGCCCAAAATCCTCAGACTATTGAGTTATAAGCAAGAGGTGAAATGTGATTAAGAACCTTGGTATCGGTACCGGAAGAAGAAAAACCTCCGTCGCCCGGGTGTATATTCGGGATGGAGCCGGTAAAATCGTGGTGAACGGCCGGGAATTGGCTCAGTATTTTCCCCAGGGGGAGCATGCCATGATGGTCCGTCAGCCCCTGATGGTTACCGCCAGTGAAAACAAATTCGACATATTGATCAATGTTTATGGCGGCGGAGCCAACGGGCAGGCCGGGGCTTGTCGTCATGGGTTGGCCCGGGCGCTTTGCCAGGTGGACGAGGGCAATTATACGAGTTTGCGTAGTAACGGCTTTTTAACCCGGGATCCCCGGATGGTGGAACGTAAAAAATACGGACAAGCCGGCGCCCGCAGACGGTTCCAATTCTCCAAACGGTAAAACGCCGGGGGTTGTATCCCCTGATACGGCCCTTGACGCAGCGGGGCGGCCATCTATGACGGTGGTATCCTTAAAAGCTGGAACCGGCGTTGAATCAATCCCTTCGGTTTTACGGATTGGTTTGTCGGATGGTTCCTTGTTTTCTTTTAAACTCCCCTATCTTCCCGTGGAATTTCAGGATGAAAGTGTTTTTTCCCCCGGAAAGGATCTGTCCGCCGCCGAAGAGGATGCCTGTCGTTTTGCCGCCGCCTGTTACCGGACGGAACGGGCCGCCCTGCGTCTCGTGGCCAGGGCTGAACAGACTTGCCGGGGCATTACCCACAAGTTGGAAATCCGGGGGTTTGCCGCTTCCTGTATACAGGCGGTGGTTTCCTACCTCGCGGACTTGGAAATTATCAACGATGAACGGTACGCGGTCCTGTGGCTCCATGCCCGGCTGGCCCGTTCCGTCGAGGCTCCCCGGAAACTTTTAGCCGGCCTCCACCGGCGGGGTATCAGCTCCCGTATCGCCGAGGGGGCCTTAAAAAGCGTTCTTGATTTTCAAACCGAATCGGCCCTGCTCAAGGGTTATCTGAAAAAAAAGCATCCCCATAACCCCGAAACAGATAAATACTTAAAAAAACAGTTGAAGTACGAAGGATTTTCCCCTTCGGTGATCGAAAACGTATGGGAAGAGGACGAAATATAAAAAAACCTTGTGTCTTTTCAAAAAATCCATTAATTTTATGGAGGTTTCTTGAAAAAACAGCCGGAATTCCGCCTTTCCAAAACCGGTTTTAAAACCAACCTGAGTTTTGAGACCACCTCAATTTAAGGCGGCGTTCCAAAAAGCCGAAGTTTGAGGGAAGCCCCTTTGTTTGAAGGGAAGCTCATACTCCGCTTTCAGGGCGGGGAGAGTCATTTTGGGATTTTTTTTATGATTACTCAACGTTCTCCGGGTTCTTCCGCGTTTTTTGCCCTCATCGAGGGCCGGGTCCAGGGGGTGGGTTTCCGGTATTCCGCCTGCCATGAGGCCCGGCGGCTTGGTCTTACGGGTTGGGTAAAAAACACCCAGGACGGAGACGTGGAGGTATTTGCCGAGGGCCCCAAGGAAAAGATTGACGCCTTGCTCCAATGGCTCCGCCGGGGACCGCCGGGCGCCCGGGTGGATTCGGTCCGTTACGATCTCCGTTCCCCCTTGGGCGCTTACCGGGATTTTTCCATTAGATAGGGCCTTTCCCACTGAAATAATTCCGCAGGTGTCATTGACAGAAATACCGGAATTCGGCTATTATACAAAGGGTTAGGTTTTTTCCAAAACCCGGCTGGGGACGGGCCTCTGGAAAAACCGGTTTAAGCCCGGTTTCCACTAAATTTAAGGGCTTGTTCCAAAAATTGAAGTTTTAGAACAGCCAGAGTTATTTTATGCGGCCGTCATATAACGGTATTATCCAAGCTTCCCAAGCTTGTGACGCGGGTTCGACTCCCGTCGGCCGCTTATTATCTAATTCTTTTTAATAAAATTTATATCCCTGGACAATAACCCCCGATCTGCCCGAATTACCGGGAAGGGCTTGCCTTATTCTGTTGAGACCATGGAATTATACCGCTTAAAATACACCCGCTATCTTAAAGGAGACCCTTTACTGGCAATGAGGATGTCAGAGCTAACCCAGCTTCATCTTCTTGAATTTATGGCGCGTCTGGGACTTAAAAAAATGGAAAAACACCATGGGGACAAGCCCATCGCCGGAACAAGAACCTACGAAATAACCATACGGTTTGTCCGCATTGCCTTTCGGGAATATTGGCTGCTTCACGATTTCTGGCAAAACCCCTTTGTATAGAATAGAGGCGCCAAAGTCAAAACAAGGGCTGGAACGAGAGGCCATCGGGGAAGAAGAAATCGCCAAGCTATTCGCGCCTGGTGTAATTACCGATCCTCTCGACAAGGCGCTATGCGCCGCCATGTTTTGGGGCGGTATGCGGCGGGGCGAGATATACGGCCTTAAACCAGAAGATCTTGACTGGAACGGCCCACAGAT